>JAKADE010000198.1 GCA_021820785.1 Pseudomonadota bacterium | reverse complement strand
GAGTTCTTCCTGCTCCGACACCGCCGCTGCCCCCGGCCGCGTCGACTCGCCACCGAGATCGAGGATCGCGGCACCCTCGGCCTCGAGCGCAAGCGCCCCTTCGAGCGCCTGTGCCGGCTCGAGATACCGGCCGCCGTCGGAAAATGAGTCGGGCGTGAGATTCACGACCCCCATCACGAGCGGACGCTCCAGGAGGAGCGTCCGTCCGCCGCAGCGCAGCTGCGTGATCACCGTGAGTGCTCGCGACCGGCGCGGGCCGCGCGGCAGGCATCAGCCTGCCGGCGAGCCGAGCGGTGCACCCGGGAGTGGTCCCGGCGGCATCGGCGGGCGATGCGAGATCGAATCGTCCCAGCCGCTCGGCGGCTTCGGCGTGCGGCCCGCCATGATGTCCTTGAGCTGCTCGTCCTCGATGGTCTCGTACTTGATCAGCGCTTCGGCCATCGTGTGCAGCTTGTCGAGCGCCGCGGTCAGGATCTCCCGCGCCCGCTTGTAGTTGCCTTCGATGACCCGCCGCACTTCCTCGTCGATGGCGTGTGCCGTGACGTCGGAGACCTGCTTGTGCTGCGTGACGCTGCGGCCGAGGAACACCTCGCCGGAGTCCTCCGTGTACGTCAGCGGTCCGAGCTTGTCCGACAGGCCCCACTTCGTGACCATGTTGCGGGCCAGTTCGGTGGCCCGCTCGATGTCATTCGAGGCACCCGTGGTGACCGCCTCGGGTCCGAAGATCAGCTCCTCGGCCACGCGGCCGCCGAACAGCGTCGCAATCGAACTCTCCAGGCGCCGCTTGGACATGCTGTAGCGGTCCTGCTCGGGCAGGAACTGAGTCAATCCGAGCGCCCGCCCGCGCGGAATGATCGTGACCTTGTAGACCGGGTCGTGCTCCGGCACCGACATGCCGACGATGGCGTGACCAGCCTCGTGATAGGCGGTCATGCGCTTCTCTTCCTCGGTCATGACCATGGAGCGGCGCTCCGCGCCCATCATGATCTTGTCCTTGGCGCGCTCGAACTCGTCCATGCCGACGATGCGCTTGTTGGCGCGCGCGGCGAACAACGCGGCCTCGTTGACCAGGTTCGCGAGGTCCGCACCGGAGAATCCCGGCGTGCCGCGCGCGATGAGCGCCGGCTTGACGTCGTCGCCGAGCGGCACGCGGCGCATGTGCACGCGCAGGATCTGCTCGCGGCCGCGCACGTCCGGCAGCGGCACCACGACCTGACGGTCGAAGCGGCCCGGACGCAGCAGCGCTGGGTCGAGCACGTCGGGACGGTTCGTCGCGGCGATGACGATGATGCCCTCGTTGCCCTCGAACCCGTCCATCTCGACGAGCAGCTGGTTGAGGGTCTGCTCGCGCTCATCGTGACCGCCGCCGAGGCCGGCGCCGCGGTGGCGGCCGACCGCGTCGATCTCATCGATGAAGATGATGCACGGGGCGTGCTTCTTCGCCTGCTCGAACATGTCGCGCACGCGCGAGGCGCCGACGCCGACGAACATCTCGACGAAGTCCGACCCGGAAATGGTGAAGAACGGCACCTTGGCCTCGCCCGCGATGGCGCGCGCGAGCAGCGTCTTGCCGGTTCCCGGCGAGCCGACCATCAGCACGCCCTTGGGGATCTTGCCGCCGAGCTTCTGGAACTTGCCCGGGTCCTTCAGGAAGTCGACGATCTCGCCCACTTCCTGCTTGGCCTCATCGACCCCGGCCACATCGGCGAAGGTCACGCTGACCTGGTCCTCCCCGAGCAGCCGGGCGCGGCTCTTGCCGAAGGACATCGCGCCGCGTCCGCCGGAAGCACCCTGCATCTGCCTGAGCATGTAGGCGAACACGATGATCAGCAGCAGCACCGGCAGCAGCTGGATCAGGATCTGCTCGAGGATCCCCTCGCCCTTGGGCGGCTTGCCGGAGATGTCGACGCTGTGCTGCTCGAGCGCCCCGATCAGCGCCGTGTAGTCGGTCTCGGGGTTGTAGGTCTTGAACTGCTTGTGGTCCTTCAAGACCCCATAGAGCATGGTGCCCTGGAAGGTCACCGAGGAGACCTGGTTGGTCTCGACATCCTTCAGGAACGTCGAGTAAGTCAGGGGCTGCGGCGCATTGGTGTTCGGCATGTAGCGGCTGAAAACCGCCAGCAGGATCACCACGATGATCGCCCAGAGAATGATGTTCTTGGTCAGATCGTTCATCAGTTCAGCACGCTACACCAAGCGGAAGTCCTTCGCCAGCAGATACACCTCTGCGCTGCGCGCACGCGAGGCCGAGGGCTTGACCAGCCGGACTTTGCCGAACCGGCCGCGGGCGTCGCTCACCAGCGCATCGAAACCCGCACCCTGAAACACCTTGATCAGGGCGCCACCGCCGCTCTTCAAGACCCGGCCGGCCATATCGAGCGCGAGCTCGGCCAGATACATCGAGCGGGGCTGATCGACGGAGTCGATTCCGCTCATGGACGGCGCCATGTCCGAGAGCACCCAGTCGACCTCGCGCTGGGGCACCAGGGACAGGATACGCTCGAAAACGTCGTTTTCACGGAAATCGCCCTGCACGAACTCCACGCCCTCGAGCGGATCCATGGGCAGGATGTCCGTGGCCACCACCCGCCCGCTACGCCCCAGGCGCCGGCGAAGATACTGGCTCCAGGCGCCGGGCGCTGCGCCGAGATCGAGGCAGATGGCGCCCGATCGGATCATTTTCTCCGCCTTGTCGACCTCTTCGAGCTTGAAGACCGCGCGCGACCGCCAGCCTTCCGCCTGCGCCCGTTTCACGTACGGGTCGGAGAAATGCTCCTGCAACCACCGACCACTGCTTTTGGACCGCTTCGCCATGTGAGTCTGTACAATCCGCCGGATGTCCCCTGCACCGAATCTGACCGAGCGGCAACGCCGGCATCTGCGCGGCCTGGCGCACGCGCTCAAACCCGTCATTCTCCTGGGCCACGCCGGTCTGACCGAGGCCGTGGCGCTCGAGACCGATCGGGCGCTCACGGACCACGAGCTGATCAAGGTCAAGGCGCCGGGCGGCGACCGTGAGGCGCGCGATGCGCTGTTCACGCAGCTCGCCGAGCGCACCGGCAGTGCGCTGATCCAGCGCATCGGCAACGTCGCGGCGCTCTATCGGCCGCGGCGCGACGTGCCGCGCATCGTCATTCCGGGCGAATAGCCCTTACGCGAGCCGGACCTCGACGATCTCGAGGGAGCGCACCCCGCCCGGGGCGGCCACATCCACCACGTCGCCCTCGGATTTCCCGACCATGGCCCGCGCGATCGGCGAGGTGACAGAGATGCGCCCGGCACCGATGTCCGCCTCGTCCTCCCCGACGATCTGGTACACGAGGCGGTTGCCCTCCTCATCCTCCAGTTCGACCACCGAGCCGAATACCACTTTGCCATTCTTCGGCAGCGTGCTGGGGTCGATGACCTCGGCGCTCGAGAGCTTCGCCTCGATCTCGCGGATGCGTCCCTCGATGAAGCCCTGCTGCTCACGGGCGGCGTGATATTCGGCGTTCTCCGACAGGTCGCCGTGACTGCGCGCCTCGGCGATCGCCTTGATGACCGCCGGACGCGCCTCGCTCTTCAGGCGCTTCAGCTCCGCGCGCAGCGCCTCGGCGCCGCGCAGTGTCATGGGGGTACGTTTCATGCGCTCAGCGCTCCCTGATGCAAGTCCTGCAGGCGATTGACCTCGACCTCATCGAGATGGTCGAGTGCCTCGCACGTGGCCAGTCCGGCCGCGAGCGTCGTGTAGTACGTCACGCGCCGGTGCACCGCCTCACGGCGGATCGAATTGGACTCGAGGATCGCGAGCTTGCCCTCGGTCGTATTGACGATGAGATCGATCTCGTCATTCTTGATCATGTCGACGATGTGTGGGCGTCCCTCGCGCACCTTGTTGACGCGCCGGCATTCGAGCCCCGCGGCGCTCAGCGCCCGGGCGGTGCCCTCGGTGGCCACCAGCGAGAAGCCGCGCTCGATCAGCCGGCGCCCGAGCTGCACCGCACCGGGCTTGTCTCGGTCGCGCACGCTGATGAAGCAGATCCCGCGACGCGGCAGCGTGACGCCCGAGGCGCTCTGCGCCTTGGCGTAGGCCTCCCCGAAGGTCCGTCCCGTACCCATCACCTCGCCGGTGGACTTCATCTCCGGGCCGAGGATCGGATCGGCCTCGGGGAACTTCACGAACGGGAAGACGGCTTCCTTGACCGAGTAGTACTTCGGCGCGGGACGCTCGGAGACGCCGAGCTGCGCGAGGCGCCGCCCGCTCATCACCCGCGCGGCGATCTTCGCCAGCGGCAACCCGGTGGCCTTGGAGACGAACGGCACGGTCCGCGAGGCGCGCGGGTTGACCTCCAGGACGTAGATGACCCCGTTCTGGATCGCGAACTGGATGTTCATCAGGCCGATCACGTTGAGCGCGGTCGCGAGCTTGCGGGTCTGCTCGCGCAGCTGCTCCTGCAGGTGCACGCTCAGGCTGTTCGGCGGCAGGCTGCAGCCGGAGTCCCCGGAGTGCACTCCGGCCTGCTCGACGTGCTCCATGATGCCGCCGATCAGCACCTGCTCGCCGTCGCAGACGGCATCGACATCGACCTCGATGGCGACATCGAGGAACCGATCGAGCAGCACCGGGCTGTCGTTGGAGACCTGCACCGCGTGGCTCATGTAGCCGCGCAGGTCCTCCTCGTTGAACACGATCTCCATCGCACGCCCGCCGAGCACGTACGAGGGGCGCACCACGAGCGGGAAGCCCACCTCGCGCGCCAGCTGCACGGCCTGATCCTCGGTGCGCGCCGTGGCATTGGCCGGCTGGCGCAGCCCGAGCTGGTGCACCAGTGCCTGGAAGCGCTCGCGGTCCTCGGCGACGTCGATCGAATCCGGCGAGGTGCCGATGATGGGCGCGCCGGCCTGCTCGAGCGCGCGCGAGAGCTTCAGCGGGGTCTGCCCGCCGAACTGCACGATCACGCCCTCGGGCTTTTCCTTCTCCAGGATCTCGAGCACGTCCTCGAGCGTCAGCGGCTCGAAGTACAGGCGGTCGGAGGTGTCGTAATCGGTCGAGACGGTCTCGGGGTTGCAGTTGACCATGATGGTCTCGAACCCGTCCTCGCGCAGACTCAAGGCCGCATGCACGCAGCAGTAGTCGAACTCGATGCCCTGACCGATCCGGTTCGGCCCGCCGCCGAGGATCATGATCTTGCGCCGCGTGCTCGGCTCGGCCTCGCACTCCTCCTCGTAGGTGGAGTACAGGTAGGCCGTCGAGGTGGAGAACTCCGCCGCGCAGGTATCGACCCGCTTGTACACCGGGCGCACGCCGAGGTCGTGACGCTTGTGACGCACGGCCTGCTCGGGCATGTCGATGAGCTTGGCGAGGCGCGCATCGGAGAAGCCCTTGCGCTTCAGCACCCGCAGCCGTGCGGCCGTCAGACCGGCGAGGCCCTCGGCGCTCACCGCCCGCTCCTCGGCGATCAGATCCTCGATCTGCGCCAGGAACCACGGATCGATGTGCGTGAGTTCGGAGATCCGCTCGAACGTCCAGCCGGCGCGGAACGCATCGGCGAGGTACAGCAGCCGGTTCGGTCCCGGCGCGCGCAGCTCGTGCGTGAGCTTCCCCTCGCACTCCTCGGCCGAGGGCGGCAGCGTCTGCGGCGTCAGCCCGTCGAGACCGGTCTCGAGCCCGCGCAGCGCCTTGTTCAACGATTCCTGGAAGGTGCGCCCGATCGCCATCACCTCGCCGACGGACTTCATCTGCGTCGTCAGCCGGTCGTTGGCCGAGGGGAATTTCTCGAACGTGAAGC
>JAKADE010000197.1 GCA_021820785.1 Pseudomonadota bacterium | reverse complement strand
CACCGGCAGTTACCGTCGCGTCGAGCGGGTGGCGATCGGACTCGGACTGTTCGAGTTCGCGTTCTTCTTCATCGCCTGGCGTGCGCACCCGCACGGCGGCGCGGTGGCGAGCGGGATGCTGCACATGCCGCTCGGCAACAGTGCGTACCTGTACCTGGTGGCTGCCAACATCGGCGCGGTCATCATGCCGTGGATGATCTTCTACCAGCAGTCCGCCGTGGCGGACAAGAAGCTCCAGCCGTACCACTACCGCCACGCCCGCCTCGATACGGCGATCGGCTCGGTCATCACCCAGGCGGTCATGGCGGCGATCCTGATTGCTGCGGCCGCGACGATCGGCACGCTGCACTCGCACGCGAGCCTGAACTCGATCGGCGACATCACCAAGATGCTGGTGCCGTTCCTCGGTGCCGATGTCGGTCGGGTCGTGTTCGGGCTCGGTACCATCGGCGCGGCACTGGTGGCGGCCATCGTGGCCTCGCTGGCGAGCGCGTGGGGCTTCGGGGAGGTCACGGGCTACCGGCACTCGCTCGAGCACCATCCGCTCGAAGCCCCATGGTTCTACGGTATCTACGCGACGGCGGTGATCGGCGGGGCGGTGCTGGTCGATCTTGCCCCGAACCTCGTCGAGCTCAATATCGGCGTGGAAGTCATGAACGCCCTGATGCTGCCGCTGGTCCTGGGGTTCCTGGTGGCGCTTGCCTTCCGCGCGCTGCCGCCGGAACACCGGCTCAAGGGCGTATACGCCTGGGTCGTCGTGGCGATTGCGCTGCTCACTGCCGGACTCGGCGTGTACGGCGGCATCACCGGCACGAACTTTCTCTGAGCCGTTGCCGGATCCCGCGTCACGCCTCGCCGTGACGAGCCAGCACGTCGCTTTTCATGCCTCGCGTAGCGAGGTATAGTCGGCTCATGTCCGAGCGCGACCCTACACTCATGAGCGGCGTACCCGAACTGGTGTTGCTGCGGCTGTTGGCACAACGGGAGATGTACGGCTACGACATCGCCCGCGCCCTGAAGCTGCTCAGCCACGAGACACTCAGTCTCGGCGAGGGGGTGTTGTACCCGGCGCTGCACGCACTCGAGGCGCGCGGCCTGCTGCGCTCGCGATCGCGGCAGGTCGACGGCCGTACGCGAATCTATTACCAGGCGACGCCGAAGGGTTGCCGGCGGCTCGAGCGCCTCACCGAGAAGTGGCGCCGCATGAGCGAAGGTGTTGAGCGCATTCTGGGAGCACACCATGACTGAGCTGCGTTTTCGCGCGCTGCGGCGCGCACTCATCGAGCGAGGTGTCGCCGCGCGGCATGCACGGCGGGCGGCGCTGGAACTCCAGACCCACTTCGAGCAGCTGCGAGCGGAGCGGCTCGAGCGCGGCGCGGCACCGCTGCAGGCCGAACGCGGTGCGCACGAAGCGCTGGGTGGCGACGGGATGCTGATCGAACGCTATGCGGGTCGCGATGAGCTGAAATCCTGGCTGTGCCGCTGGCCCCTGCTGTGCGTTTTCGGACCGCTCGTGAGCTTCGCCGCTGCGAGCATCTCTCTGATGGCGCTGCTGGTGGTGACGCTCGATGCGCTTCACCTGACTGGACATCACATGACGGTACCGGTCCTGGCCGCCGCGGCCGTGAATACCGCGGTTCAGGTGGGAATGCTGTGGGTTCTGCCGGTGGCCGTCGCGGCGCTGTTCGGTGTGTGGGCCTGTGGTCGCCCGATCCCGGTCGGGGGGCTGATCGGCGGGGCGCTGTTGGCGTGTCTCGCGGCCCGGCTCATGAACGTCGGGCTGATGCTGCCGGTGGCGGGCCACCGGGGCAGCGCCTCGATGGGCTTCCGGCTTGCATTTTCGGCCCTCGCGGGCGAACTGACACCCGCCCTCGTCACGACGGCCGTGGCACTCGTTCCCTATTTCCTCCTGCGCCACCGCCCGCACCTGGTTCCGTCACCGGACGGCTGAGCGGCCCAATGCGCTCCGAGCCTCGGCGGCTTGGAACGCGGCGCAGTGTCACGGCCGCGGTGGTGCTGGCGCTGCACGCGGCGCTGATCGGTGTTCTGTGGGCTCGGCACCCTCCGCCGTCCCGGCGCGCGGTGCGACGGGTCTCCGTCCGGTTGGATCTGTCGTCGCGGCCCGAGGCGGCAGCTCGTTCCCGGCACGCTGCTCATCCGGCGGGAGCGGCGCCGGCACTGTGCCATCCGTGCCGGATTTCGGTCGTGACGCGGCCAGTCGTCGTCGTGGCGCCGGCGCCGCGGCCCGCTCAGGCGCGCCGCACGCCCGCAGTCCGGTGGTTTGCCGCGCTGCGACGTGCGGCGCGTTCCCTGGATGCCCGTGGTGGCTCACCCGGGCCGATCATCGGGTTCCCCCGCGCAGATCCGTTCCGGCGGATGCCGCGGAGGCGCTCGTGGGACGGATGGGACCCTGTCGCGACACAGCGCATCCGGAGGCTGCGATCTGGCGGCATCGCGGTCCTGCTCACCGATCATTGCGCGATCGACTTCGAGCCGTTTCCCATCCTCGGGTGTACGCTCGGCAGGACACCCGTGCCGGGAGATCTGTTCGCACACATGCGTCACCGACCCGCCGGCGCTCTGCCCTAGGGCTGGCCTGCCCTGGCGAGCCAGAACAGGCCCGTCTGGAGCACAAAGCTGCCATCCGCTTCGATCCCGAGTGCGGCCTGCACCTCGTGCGGCGCGCCGTTCTGAAGTGCCCGGATGGCGGCGACGGCGCTCTCGGGCGTGTGCATGCGGGCCACCCACGAGGCGAACTCGATGCGCACGGGCCACTGCCGGTACTCGAGCTCGGCGAAACGGGCCGCCGCGAACAACTCGCGCCACTCACGAACCGAGCGGTCACGGACATGGGACGGATCGCGCAGCAGTTCCATCGCCTGCAAGTGCGTATCGACGAGTGGGTCTTCAGGGGCCACGGCGTCGATGATGAGCGCATGCCCCCCGGGCTCGAGCACCCGGTTCATTTCCTGCACGGCGGCCGGCAGGTGCGTCCAGTGGTGCGCGCTGTAGCGGGTGCATACGAGCGCGAAACTCCCTCCGGCGAACGGCAGCGCTTCGGCGCTGCCGGACTGCACCTCGATCTGGCCGAGCCCGCGCTCCGCCGCGCCGCGCGTCACGGCGGCCAGCATGTTTGCGGACGGGTCGAGGGCCACGATGTGCCCGACATGCGCAGCGATTGCAAAGGCCAGATGGCCTGCGCCGCAGCCCACATCGAGCGCCCGCGGCAGTTGGCCGCGGCGCGAACCGAGGAGTGTACGGGCATGCTCCAGATCGGGGCCGGCCGCATGCACCGCGCTGCGCAGGTACGCCTCGGCGCGCGGGTCGAATTGAGTGTGAACGGTCTGCTCGTGGGAACGCATCGATAACCTCCGGGGGCGACCGGGTCAGTATGCGCAGCCTGTATCCGGGCACAAGAATGTTGCTGATTCCTGGCGCCACCGCGACCCCGGCGATCCGTGGGATTTCTCCGGGACAGCGCGGCGATTTCCGGCGGAGGCCTGCGCCTTCACCCGGCGCCTTTCTGCCCGCGCCGCGGCCGGCGCAGGATCCGGCGCTGCAGCTGACAGTGCCCATCCGGCAGCGCTGGGCCGGTCGGTGGTTGCCTGGGCCGCGGGGGCGTGCCAGCCTTGGACCTTCGCATGCGGTTCACGAGGAGCATGATGGCGAACGATTCCGCGGCGCCCCGCGAGGCGCTTCCCACCCAGGTGCTGGGCAGGACCGGCATGGCCATTACCCGCGTCGGTTTCGGTGCGTGGGCGGCCGGTGGCAGCGAATGGGGGACCGTGAACGACGCGGACTCGATCCGTGCGATCCGCCACGCGCTCGAGCGCGGAATCAACTGGATCGACACAGCCCCGATCTACGGCTTCGGACACTCCGAGGAGATCGTGCGCCGTGCGCTGCAGGGTGTGCCGGCGGCCGATCGGCCCTACGTATTCACCAAGTGCGGCCTGGTCTGGGACGAGCACCGGCCTGCGGCGGCTCCGCGGCGCGTCGGTACGGCCGAGAGTCTGCGCCGCGAACTCGACGCTTCGCTGCGCCGTCTCGGCGTCGAGCGTATCGACCTGTACCAGGTGCACCGCCCTGCGGACGACACGGCGCTCGAGGTCTACTGGGAGACGCTGCTGTCGTTCCAACGGGCCGGCAAGATCCGCGCCGCGGCGCTTTCGAATCACTCGGTCGCGCAGCTCGAGCAGGCCGAGCGGCTCGGACACGTCGAGTCGCTCCAGCCGCCGTTTTCTGCGATCCGCCGCGAGGAGGCTGCCGAGATCCAGTGGTGCCGGACACACGACACGGGGGTGATCGTGTACAGCCCGATGCAGGCCGGTCTGCTCACCGGGGCGTTCACCGCCGAGCGGGCCCGGACCCTGCCGGCCGATGACTGGCGCAGCCGCGATCCGCAGTTCACCGGCGAGGCCCTGCAGCGCAACCTCGCCTTCGTCGAGGCCATCAAACCCCTCGCGGCGCGCCGCGGCGCAAGTCTGGGCGCGCTCGCGGTGGCCTGGGTGCTGGCCTGGCCGGGCGTCACGGGCGCCATCGTGGGCGCCCGCACCCCCGCGCAGGTCGACGGGTGGATCGGCGGGGCGACGCTGGCACTCAGCGATGAGGAACGCGAACAGATCGCCACGGCTCTCGAGCGCACCGGTGCCGGCAGCGGGCCGGTCCGTCCGGCGTGTTGAAAATGACGGTTCCCCGGTCCCGGCCGGCATCGCCGGCGGCGCGACGGATCTGACGGAGTGCGGCCATGAAATGCATCCAGTTCCACGAACACGGCGGGCCGGAAGTGCTGCGCGTGGAGGATCTCGATCCCGTCCGGCCCGCGCCCGGCGAAGTCCAGGTGCGCCACACCGCGATCGGCCTGAACTACATCGACGTATACGACCGCACCGGCCTGTATCCCGGCGATCTGCCCGGTTGCCCGGGGCGCGAGGCCGCGGGCGTCATCACGGCGCTGGGTCGCAACGTACGCGGGTTCCGTGTGGGGGACCGCGTGGCGTACGTGCACTCGGCTCCGGGCGCCTATTGCGAAGTGCGCAACCTTCCGGCGGTGCGTCTGGTGAAGATCCCCAAGGGTATCGCCGAGGAGCAGGCGGCGGCCCTGATGCTGAAGGGGCTGACCGCACAGTTCCTGCTGCGCCGCACGCATCGCGTGCAGCGCGGGGAGCCGATCCTGGTGCACGCCGCCGCGGGCGGGGTCGGACTGCTGCTCACCCAATGGGCCAAAGCGCTCGGCGCGCACGTCATCGGGGTTGTCGGCAGCGAAGCGAAAGCCGGGCTGGCACGCAAACACGGCTGCCGGCATGTCCTGCTTTCGGGGCACGGTCCGCTCGCGCCGCAGGTGCGCCGCCTGACCCGCGGCGCCGGCGTCGCGGTGGTTTACGATTCGGTCGGGCGGGACACGTTCATGGATTCGCTCGACTGCCTGCGTCCACTCGGCCTGATGGTGAGCTTCGGCAATGCCTCGGGGCCGGTGCCGCCGATCGCCCCGCTCGAGCTGAGCCGTCGCGGCTCCCTTTTCCTGACACGTCCGACGCTGTTCAACTACATTGCCAGCCGCGAGCAGCTCGATGCCGCCGCACGAGAATTGTTCGCGGCCGTCAGGAAAGGCGTGCTGCGGGTGCGGATCGGACAGCGGTATCCGCTCACGGAGGCGGCCCGGGCGCATCGTGATCTGGAGGCGCGCCGCACCACCGGTTCGACCGTGTTGATGCCGTGACGCCGCAGCGTGCGGCCCGCGCCGCGCCTGGCGGATCGGCGCGGCGCCAATCGAGTGCAATG
>JAKADE010000196.1 GCA_021820785.1 Pseudomonadota bacterium | reverse complement strand
GAGTCGATCTGGCTTCCGGCCTGTTCGATGGCCTTGTCGAGGGCCGCCTGCAGCTTGTCGTCATCGACGATGACCACCTCGATGCTGAGGCTGGTCTGGAATTTGATTTCGTCTATGGCATGCAGGTGGGTCGGATCGGCGACCCCGAGAAACAGCTTCTTGCCGCGGCGATACAGCGGCAGCACGCGGTGCTTGGCCAGGAGCTTGTCGCTAACAAGCTTGACGGTGTCGAGATCGAAGCTGATCGCATCGAGATCGAGCACCGGTACGCCAAACTCGTTCGACGCCGCAACCGCGATGTCGCGAGCTTGAGCGGCGCCGCTTTCCACGAGCTGGGTCACGAGCGCGATCTTGCGCTCTCGAGACGCGTTCAGGGCCTCCAGAACGGTTGCCTCGTCGACGACCCCGTCCTGCACGAGGCGCTGCGGCAGGCCGCCGAGCCCGGAGCGTGCTCCCCCGAGCGCTACAGAGACATTGTCATTCATGGACTTAGGGTGCTTCGAGTCGATCCGCGGGGCTCAAGTGTACCCAAGCCGGCCGGGCCGGCAATTGTCAAATTTGCATCCGATCCTCGCACAGAGCACGACCCCTCACCGTGATTGGACTCCCAAAAGAAGAAGCCCCCGCGGGGCGGGGGCTTCTCAGCGGTATCAGTGTGACACTGAATCAATCGCAGATGTTGGGCAGGTAGGCCGGGTTGGTCGTGTAAACCGAACCGTTCGTGGGTCCGGCACCAGCGCCAGTTACCTGGCTCAGCGCAGGCGGACCAGCAATGGCTGCCTGCGCTGATGTTCCATCGTCGCACACCCAGGTGATGTCACCGTTTGCGGAAGTATAGGCTGTCCAGATGACGGTCTTATTCTGGATGTTGCTGTTGGCGTTCGGGCCATAGGTGACCGTAATCTGGCCGGGGCTCGTAAATGCGACACTGCTTACGTAAGTGCCTGAAATCGTGTTGTTAACTCCGAGGTTCGGGTTCGTGTCACACGGCGCAGCTGCAGTGCCATGGTCGGCATAGCATTCGTCGAATGCGGTCTCGAGGCCGCCAATCAGCGACGAGCCTTCTGTGACCTGTGCGCGAATGGTGTAATTCTGGTAGGCCGGGATGGCAATCGCCGCCAGGATGCCGATGATCGCGATGACGATCATCAACTCAATCAGGGTGAAGCCCTTTTGCACCGATTTCATGAAGGAAACTCCTCTGAGGAACGTGTGAAGTCTTAAACAAGAGGCGCAAAGGGCGCCGCTGCTGGGTAGAAAGCAAGCGCCGTGCCAGCGGCGTTGGTGCGCCATAACTATCTGATATTGCGTCGATTTAATCTTCTGTTCGGCCAGCTATGTCAAGTATGCATTCGGATCTAGGACGCCCAGAGGATCATGTCGATGTCAAAAAGTGACGCGAATTGTCACATTTGGTCGACAACCTTGCGGGAGCACCTCGACGGAGTGACGCCACGCTCCGGCAGGATGAGAATCTGATGGCCCAGTCACGTTTGAACTCGCGCGGACGCAGCGAAAATCGACCTGCTCGGACTCCCACTGAAACGCACGCGCGCGACGTTCTGATGCGTCGAGACCTGCGGTACCGGGACCGCCACTATCCGGGCGGAGGGTTGGTGATGGGTGCCGTGGTCGCGATGCCGTGAAACGTAAAGACTCTCGAAGCGCTCAGGCCGCGCAGGATTTCGATGAGCATGCTCATGCTCTGTCTCAACGGGGCTGAGACGGCGGCGGCATGCCCCATTTCCCGCACAATGATGAGTCGTGCCGGGTCGCTCGATCGGGCCGTCGCTGTATTTTTTGGTTAGCTCCATAGACACGAAAGGGGTACTGCGGCCAGCCGGTCGCCAAACGGAACGACATCTGTGCCGTCGTAGAGGACGACACCGAAAGCGAAGCGATCTGCGCATACTTCTGCCAAGGCCCGCAGGCCAGCGAAATCGCCGGATTTCACCGTGGCGCTCGCCTTCACCTCGATTCCGGCAATCTTGCCGTCGGTGCGCTCCAGCACCACTTCTACTTCTCGCATGTCTCGATCCCGAAAATGATACGGCGTCAGACGCATGTCCGAGGCGCTCATCAGTTTCAGCACTTCGGAGAATACGAAGCTCTCCAGCAGCGCACCGAATGCTCCACGATCAGCCCTGACTCTGTCCAAAGTGAGCCCGCGCACGGTCGCGAGCAGGCCGGAATCGAGAAAATGCAGCTTGGGCGTTTTGACGACGCGTTTCAGCGCATTGCTGAACCAGGGCTGCACCGTTGCAATCAGAAACACCTGTTCAAGCAACCCAAGATAGCGTTGCCCTGTCTTGTGGGTGACGTTGATGCCGGCGCCGAGCTGGGAATAATTAACCAACTGGCCTGAGTGTTCGGCCAATAGTCGGACGAATTTTGGAAGTTCAGTCAGTTTTTCAATGTCGGCGATGTCGCGTAAATCTCGAGTCAATATCGACGTGACGTAGGAATGCAGCCAATCTTGCCGGCGGCGTTCGCTGTCACGGCTGATCGCCTCCGGGTAGCCTCCCCGCAGGACGAGCTGGAGTAGGTCATCGCCGACGGTCGCGTTTGGCGGCCTGTCGTGCTTGCCGTCGAAAAGGCGCTCCAGGAAGGTCGGCGCTCGGCCCTCAATCTCGACCCTTGCCAGTGGCAGTATCTGGAGAGTTTCCATCCGTCCCGCCAAGCTGTCGGCGATCCGGGGCAGGGTCAATACGTTTGCCGACCCCGTGAGCAAAAATCGCCCTGGCCTGTAGTCCTCGTCGACCGCTTTCTTGATCGCCAGCAGCAGATCGGGGGCACGCTGGATTTCATCGAGGGTGGTCTGATTCAGACCACGGATGAACGCGGCGGGATCCGATCGGGCTGCCGCCAGGACCGACGGATCGTCGAGCGCGATGTAGGTCCGGCGGTGTCGCACATCTGCCGCACCAGCGTGGCTTTGCCCGCGCGGCGGGGCCCTACGATCAGGACCACTGGCGTATCAGAAAGGGCCTCTTGCACCCGGCGTGTGATGAATCGGATGAGCATACGCTCGAAGTCTCGATTCCCTGGAATATTTCGTTTCCGGCTGATTGGGAGTATATGGTCCGCTGATTGGGAGTCGAGTGACCGCAGATTGGGAGCGAAACGGCTGTCAATTGATAGCTGTGGCGGGAAGCGCCTCCCGATGCTGCCGAGCTGCCGGCCCGGTTGGGCATGAGGTGCTCAGAACTCTATACGCACCCGCGGTTCATGGCGCGCATCGTCCGAATCCAGCACCCACGCGGGAGGAGTCAGGGCGAATACGCTCCTGCGCTTGAGCGGCCGAGGGTCGCTCCGCACTCCCGTCACCGGACCCCGAGAAGCTTGACCGCAGTGCTCTTCCGATAGCGGGTCTTCGGCAGCACGTTCGGGTGGCATCGCATTCCTCGACGCTGAACCGGTGCTCCCGCGTTGCGCCGGTTCCGGAGAGCCGGCGGGCCACCGACGCTGTGCCGTTGCGCGACGCGCCTGGAGTCTGTCCGGGCGCAGCCTCGCGGGCGGCCCGCTTACGATCACAGAGTGCAGTAGTTCCATTCCGCGTGTGCTGGGTCACTGTGATCGTCAACCGGGGCGATTTAATGGGACGTCACCCACTGCGTCCGAATCGCTCGGTGCGTATGTCCCCAGCCCGCCGCGGATCATCTGAGAGCCGAAGTGTCGATTGCGGCACACTTCTCGGGGCTTGTACCATGTGCACTGCGCCGACCGGCCAGGAAGACCCGCGCGTGAAACAGGCAACCTTATTTCCCGATGAGTCAGCCGCTACGTCCGGGGCTCTGAGCGCCGCGCCCGGCATTGCCAAGCCCTCCCGGGCACTGCGCCCTGCGCAGCGGCGTTTCAATACGCTGCTGAAGCAAGTGGAGAAGCTGCGGGCGGAACTTGCCCGCTGGCATCACTTCACCGACGAGCACATGCGGCGCATCGGCGCGGAGCTGGCACCGCGGGCGGCGCGGCTGCGCGAGGAGCAGATCGTGCTCGCCCGCTTGCTCGATCGACAGATGACCCACGCCGGACTCGGCAAGCGCCATCGGGCACTTCTGCGCGAGCTGCTGATCGGGTTGCTGAGCACGCTGCTCGAGGAGGAGGAGTCCCCGGAGCTCATCGCGCTCTATGATCGGTACGCTTCGGTATCGCGAGCCGATGAGCAGCGGCTGGATTTCGAGCTGCTGCAGGCGCTGGCGGACGACCTGCCGGGAGACTTCGGACCCTACGAAGGCAAGCCGAATGCGGAGGACTTTGCGGCGTGGCTGCACGATCATCTGCAGGCCTCGGAAGAGGAGGCCCCGCGGCGCCGAGGGAAGCGCGCGGAACCGGCCAAGGCCGCCCAGAGCGAAGGCGCGCTCGATGCTCCGGCGCTGCGCAGCGTGTTTCGGCGCCTGGCGAGCAAGCTGCACCCGGATCGGGAATCCGATGCCGGCGAACAGCAGCGCAAGACCGCGCTCATGCAGGAATTGAACGCCGCCTATGCGGCCGGGGATCTGCTGCGCGTTCTCGAGCTGCAGCAGAGCGTCGATGCACGGGCCGCCGATGCGCTGGCGGACCTCGATGATGCGCAGCTGAAGCCCTATCTGTCGGTCCTGCAGCGCCAAGTCAAGCAACTGCGCGCACAGATTGACGCGCACATCGCGCCTTTTTCGAGCGTCGCCCCGGGCGGCCGGGCCGCGACGCTCACGCCGGAGGATGTGAGCCGGGAGTTCGAGCGGGCCGTGCGCGAGCTCGGGCAGGTCGAGCGGCATGTGCAGGAGGACCTCAAGCGGTTTGCCGATGTAGAGCAGTTGCGAGCCGCGCTCGATTCGCATCTGCAGCAGTCCCGGCCGCGCCGCTCGCGCGCCCCGCGCCGGCGCCGCTGAGCCGCAGGCGGGCGGCGCGTGCCCTGGCACGGCCGGGCGTGTGAGCGGTAGAGCGGATCGTGAGAGCGCCGTCGGGGCGAGCTCAGTCGCGGGTAGGGGGTGCGACGCGGTGCGGACGAGCCATTGACCGAAGGCCCGCAGTGCTGCGGCCACCGGCAGGACACGGATGCCATCAATAGTCTGCGGCTGCGTACCGCCGTGGAGCAGGATGCAGGTGGCCTCGGGCCCATCGTCGCGGAACGTCTTCCGCGCGCAGATCCTTTGGCTGGATGCTCCCGGATCGCTTTCGCCCTGACGTTTGCACTGGCGAGAGTCCAGGATCGCGCTCGCCTGATTGCGCTAGGCTGAATGGGCGTTACGGACGCCGTTGGATAGTTTCGAAGCTTCTGTCGGGGAGGGCCGGATGGGAACGTGTTTCTACGCGGCCCAGTCTCAGGGGTACGCTTGATCCGGCTGGCCCGGGCCGCCGGGTTTTCGCTGCGCGTCGTGCTGCCCGGTACACCTGCTCGGGGGTGTCGCGCGCTTTTCGGCAGACCCTGAATGCCCGTCTCAGGTGCTGGCGTTCGCTTCCTCAAGTGACCGCAAGGAACTCGCGAAGACCATGCAAGCGCCTTAAATAGGGCCGAAATTATCCCTATAATAAGCTCTGAATTTGGAGCTTAATGATGCACGCCATCTTTGCAGATACCACGACCAGCATGTCGGACTTCAAGAAGAACCCCGCGGCGGTGCTGCGTGAGGCAGGAAATCGCCCTGTGGCGGTGCTCAACCACAATCGGCCAGCGTTTTACATGGTGAGTCCGGCGCTCATGGAAGCCATGCTTGAGGCGCTTGGCGATCGCGATCTGCTCGATCTGGTGCGTGCCCGGATGAACGATGGCGCTTCGCCGGTCGAGGTTGATATTGACGAGCTCTG
>JAKADE010000195.1 GCA_021820785.1 Pseudomonadota bacterium | reverse complement strand
TTCAGTCCTGCAGCGCGATTGAGCAGCGTGAAGGCATTCTCGCCGACCTCGAAAAAGCGCCGCAGGTGCGAGAGGTACTCCTGCTTGTTGCTCGTGACATGCAGACCCGAGGTCTCGCGCGCGTGCTGCTTGAGCGCACGCGTGCCGCCGGCATGGTGAATCTCGAGCCACTCGTCCAGCCCTTCGTCCGCCGTCTCGGAGTAGATCCAGAGCCGGCCGAGGTCCGCCGCCGCGGAGCTGGTGCCGTCCAGCCATAGGACGGCACCAATCACGAGTTGCTTCTCGCCATTGCTGAATCGGGCGGCAATGCCGCTGACCGTCTTGCCCGGCCGGGCGATGTGCTCGTTGTTACCGCTGTTGTTGCCGGCGCCGGCCACCCCGCGGATATAGGATATGAGATCGCGGTCGCTCTCGTGTCCACCGGTCGATGCCAGGTTGTAGCGGGGATTCGCCGTGATGAGCGTCATCAGGGCATCGACGAGCGTGGTCTTGCCACTGCCCGTCGGCCCGATGATAGCGGTGCCCTCCAAGTCGATCCGGGCGGAATGCCGGCCGGCGAAGGAGCCCCAGTCGAAGAGCTCAAGATGGGTGATGACGAAGGTGGGCGAGGCGAGCGGGTCGGACAGGACCGTTTCGGGGGTCGTTCGCACGTCCATCAAACGTCACTCCCATGTGCCGCATTCCGAGCTGCAGGGGACTGCTCACCGGTGTGGTCGGAGGCATCAATCGGCCCGCCGGTACTACTACCCTGCTGTTGATTATCGGCGCTCGTTTCACGCCGGAAGGCGCTGAGGAGACTTTGCAGATTCTCGGGACTGGCCAAATGCGCGATGATCGGGCGGATTGCGACCCGATGGTGCTCATCGGGCTCGGAGACGATGCCATGGACCTTGAGCTGCTCGAGAAGATTGCGCAACCGCTTTTCTTCCTGTGCGTCACTGCCGAGATCCCCGAGGTAAAGTTGCAACTGCGGCAGGAGATCCTCGAGCGCGACCAGAGCCTCGGTCGAGCCGACCCCGGCTTGCTGCTCATGAGCGACGAACTGCTGACGGAGCAGGGCGATCAATAGCGACTGCTCGAGATTGAGCCGCTGGCGCCGCACCAGGGGATGCGACCATTGTCCCTCGGCGCTATCGAAGACTTGGTCGGCCACGACGACGTACGCGAGACCTCGAATCTCATCGACGCGCACGGTGAGATCCAAGGGCTCGAGCACTCGGCCCAGGGCCTCGTGCTCCGCGAGTGCGGTCCGGTAGAGATTCGGCTTTCGTTGCTCCTCGAGCAGGCCGTATTTCAGCAGCTCGAGCGCCACATCCTTGACCTGGCGCGGGGTGTACGAGGCCAGGCCCGCGGCAGAGGCATCCCGGTCCAAGCCGCCAGAGCCGTTGAGTTCGGGGCCAGCGGCGGCGCCGGCATCCAGAGTCTCCTCGTCAGTCGAATCCATTGCTTCGAGGCTTTCCGCTTTCGCGGTGAGACGATCGAAGATGTTGGCCATGTCTACGGTTCCCACTCGAGACCGGCCACGGCCGCGGCCGTCAGCTCGATCTTAGGCACGTGGAAACGCAGTCTTGCGCCCTCTTTGGCCAGCACGTCGACCGTTTCTCGCTCATCGCCGACGGGGACACCGGCTTCGCGCGCCAGGCTGAGCCAGAGAGCGATTGTCTCAAGGTCATGGGTCGGAGGAAGATGATGGGCGAGACCGCCGATGCCGAGCGGCTCACCGGTCGTGCGTAACAGCTCCAGCGTCTGTTTCAACAGCTCATGACGGTCCAAACCGTCGAACGCGGCCCAGAAGTCCTCCTCCACCTCCTCGAGGCTCACCGATTTTCTCTGCAGCTCAAGGTCGCGTTGGCCCTCCTGATCGAGCGACTTGAAGAGGAGGCGCTCCACGACCGGCACGGCGCCGGTAGCGATCGCTACCGGCGGCAAGGAGCTGGCCTTGCGCCGCAGGGACTGACTTCCCCAGTCCATATCCAACGCCTGCAGGAAGATATCGTTGAGCAGTGCGCCGACGCGGTGGTGCTCCGCAGCCAGCCCGGTCTTCAGGAATCCCTTGACGTCGCGTTCGCTGCGCGCCCGGGCCTGGATGACGGCGGCCGATTCCTTCACCAGACGCATGATGAGCCAGCGGAGCTCCACCTGTTGCGCCTGGGTCAAGGCGGACTGGGTCGCAGGATGCCGCAGGATGGTGCGCAGCCGCTGCTTCATGTTGTCCAGCTCGACGGAATGCCCGAGCTGCTGGTGAAACGCGTGGAACACGCGCCCCTCGGGACTATCGAGCAGGTCATCATGTCCATCGAGCAGCTTGTCCACGATCTCGCCGCGGTGAGTCTGCTCGCTGACGATGGTCTGGCGCAGCTGCCGGTCGGCCTCTCGCCAGGAGTCCTCGACCCGGCGGAAGTCGGCCCTGAGAGTGGTCGCCAGCGCATAGACCTCACGGATGCGCTCCGCGGCCTCGGGCCCCTGGAGCACCACGAAGTCGCCCCGCTCCACGGCTGCCAATTCATGCTCGAGCTCGGCGATCTTGCGCCGCAGGTGCGCAGTGCGGCTCCTGGGATCGGGATTGAGACTCGATTCGAGTCCCTCGATCTCGCGTTGCACCACCGACAGGCGGGAAGCCGTTGAGGTCATGATCCGCGTTCCGAGCGCGGCCGCGAAGCGCAGCGCCTCCTCGAAGGCATCGGTCGCGTACACGCGCCCTTCCCGCTCCACGACCAGCGAGAGCTTGATCCAGTTCCTCAGTTCTTTGCGCGCCTGCGCGGCGAAGTCCTCCCTGCCGATGTCGAACTCGTCGGCATTGGCATGATCTGCGAGCATCTCCGCCAGGGCGCGGAGCGCATCATCGAAACCGACACCGTCCTGGCTGTGTTCGAAGAGAGTCTGCAGGCAGCTCAGGATCAGCGGCGCGCGTCGTGCAGCTAAGAGTTGCCAAGCCGGGTGATGGTGCCTGGCATGAATGTATGCGTCGGTACGCTCTCGAATCTCCGCTTCCATGAATCTCTGCCCCCGGTCGGGTCGCACTCGGTCGAATTCCCCAGCTGACCTCGGAAGGCAGATTACCCGATGGGCATTCGGCGATCTATGCGCCAAGAATGCCGGCGTTTTTGGCGCATTATTGATTTATATGCCATAACAGCATATCCTATTGGCGTATGAATTGGATTTGCGCCAAACCTCGATGCCAAAATTACTTCCCGATGATCTCCTCGAGCGCGTCACGAACGCGCTGGTTGCCGCCCCCCGAGGCTTGAGCCTGGCAGAGCTGCAAGAAGCGCTCAAAGACATCGTAAGTCGCCGGTCCCTGCAGCGCCGGCTGGATGCGTGGGCTCGTTCCGGTTCGATCAAAACCGAGGGCATTCGTCGGGGCCGACGATACTTTCCGGCCGGCGACGATACTGCGCCCACACCTGCCGCCAACGTGGGACAACCCGCCCCCCCTTCGGCCGCGCAAGCCGTCACAGCGTCCGTCGCCATTTCTGCAGCAGGTCAACAGGTCCAGGCTCTCGTTCAGAGGCCCATCGCCGACCGAGCGCCCATTGGTTACCAGCGTGACTTCCTGGAACGATATCTGCCAAACGAGACCGAATACCTCCCCGAAAACCTGCAGACACATCTGCGGGCATTAGGCCGGACGCTTGACGGACACCGTCCGGCGGGCACGTATGCACGCGATATCCTCAGTCGGTTGCTCATCGATCTCTCCTGGGCGTCGAGCCGCCTCGAGGGCAATACCTATTCGCTGCTCGACACCCGCGAGCTCATCGAAAACGGCAAAGCCGCTCCGGGCAAGGACGCGAAGGAAACCCAGATGATCCTCAATCACAAGGCGGCCATCGAACTGCTGGTGGAGTCTGGCGAAGAGATCGGAGTCAATCGCTATACCATTACAAATCTACACGCACTCCTCGCCGACAACCTCCTCGAGGATTCCCGCAGCGCAGGGCGACTGCGCACCACGTCGGTTGCGATCAGCGGTACGACGTATTTGCCGACAGCGATTCCTCAGCTCATCGAGGAGATGTTCACGCTGTCGCTAGACAAGGCGGCAACGATCCGCGACACCTTTGAGCAGTCCTTTTTCCTCATGGTTCAGCTTTCGTATCTGCAACCCTTCGTCGACGTCAACAAGCGAACGTCACGGCTCGCCGCGAATATTCCATTGATCAGAAGCAATATGGTGCCGTTGTCGTTTGTCGATGTCCCTGAGAAGCTCTACATCGATGGCCTCATCGGAGTCTACGAGCTCAACCGGATCGAGCTCCTAAGAGATGTATACCTGTGGGCGTATGAACGCTCCGTACGCAGGTATAAGACGGTGCGCGACTCGCTTCCAGAACCCGATGCCTTCCGCCTCAAGTATCGACGCGAGCTCGTCGAAGTCGTGAGCCGCATCGTGCGCGGAAGGATTACCCCAACCGAGGCAGCGGTCGCGCCGCTCGCGAAATCCATGGTCTCGCCTGAAGATCTCGATCGCTTTACTAGCATCGCCCTCGCAGAGCTTACAGAACTGCACGAGGGAAACATTGCACGATTCCGACTGCGACCGTCCGAATTCAAACAATGGAAGGAAAGATGAGATCTTCACTTGAACGGGGCGAACGGCTCACCTGAGTTCGATATTTCCGGCTCGTGCCGCAGTGTCGGCCAACATGTTCATCACGAGGCGGATAATCACATCCTTGTCTTTTGGCGGTGATTCGGCCACCAGCAGCGCCAGTGCAGCCAATCCCACATCATTGATGACCTGAACCGCCCCAGGTATCCCGGAGAGCTCCGGGGTTGGGTCAGGACACGATAGCGAGACCGAATTGCTGACGATAGCACTCTGCTTCGAACTCCGCGGGTGGCAGATGACCGATTGGCTCTAGGAGCGGAATCCGAGGGGAATCGCCCCTCTGGCAACTCTGCGTGGCGTCCCCATGCAGCCGGTAGGCTACGCGACTGCCGCGGCGAAGGCAGCGAACAAATCACCCGGCAGCGAATGCCGCAGGCGCCACGTGATGGCCATCGGTTGCTCGGATTCGTGCTTCACGTAAGTCGCCGGCCCCAGAAAGTAAAACGCCCGATCACTGCTGCGCTCGCGTGCGAACAGCATGACGTGAGTACCGGCGGTCGCGTGATTCCGGTAGCGATGGCCGGTGTCACTATCGGCTCGGGTCGTCGACTGACTTTCCCAGTGAATGAGCTCAGCGCTGATCGCGTAGTCTCGATAGCGGGTCGTCGGCGAGAACTGTCCGCTCGTCTTGTCCAGTGTGAAGGCGAGAAGATCGGATCGCGCTTCTGCGGCCCAAAGCACGCCCGTCTGCCATGGCGCCACTTTGGCGCCGCTTCCCACTTCGAACCCTGCGAGGATTTCGACTCGCGTGTACCGCGCGCGCACCATCAGCGGGACCGACGGATCGGTCGACAACGGTATGGCAACGTGCTCGATTCTGGCGGCGAGGATCTCGAGGAGCTCCAGCAGCTCCGCACGTACCCGAGCATGGCTCCAGAGGAGTCGCGCACCCTCAGCCAGCGAGGTCGATTTTGACACCGACCCACTGACGAGCGACCCCACCAGCATCCTGAGCAGTCGTTGCTCGTATTGCGGCAGTCGATCAGGTTCCGGTGGCCGGTTGGACTGTAGGAAGCGCCGATAGACGTCCAACCGACCCCGATCGTCGACGTGCAGCAACCGTCCGCAGGCGCGGCGCAGTGCTTGCTCAAACGGACCGTCCGTTCGTTCGTCGAGACCTGCATCCTCGCGAAGGTCCGACCAGCTCTTGCCGCCGCCGTAGACTTCCTCGAGCTCCAGACCGGTTTCCTCGAGGTATCGCGACAGTGTGCAGTCCACTCCGTGAGCCGACAGCTGGCG
>JAKADE010000194.1 GCA_021820785.1 Pseudomonadota bacterium | reverse complement strand
GCTATGAGCCGAGCCACCTGCCGAGCTACGCGATCATCGATCTGACCGTGGGGCGCAACTTCAGCCGCAATCTTCAGGTATCGGTGACGGCGCTGAACCTCACCAACAAGCACCTGATGACGGACAACAGCCTGACTTTCGGCGGGGTGCACTGGAACAACCCGTTCCAGATCTACGCCCAGTTGCGCTACCAGTTCCACTACTGAGTGCGTTCGCGCCGCCACGGACGGCGGCGCACGCTCATGAGCGCCGGGCGAGCGACTCACGCCAGAGGACCTGCGCGGGGATGTCGCGCTCCACCGGCAAACTCATGCCGTAGCATAGATTGAGCAAGTGGTGCAGCGCGTGTGTGACGATCTGCTGCCACGGAATGAGCACCGTGGTGAGCGGCGGGACGGTGAGGGCGGTGAGATCGATTCCATCGTATCCCATCACCGAGAGGTCTCCCGGCACGCTCAGCCCCATCTGGCTCAAGCCGGCGAGCGCGCCGATCGCCATCTCGTCGTTGGCGCAGAAGAGCGCCGTGAACTTGCAGCCGCGCGCCAGCAGCGTCTGGGCGGCCGTCCGGCCGCTCTCCGGGGAGAAATCGCCTTGCTCGTACGGCACGCTCTCCGGGTCGATGCCTCGCTCGGCGAGTGCACTGCGGAATCCGCGCATGCGCTGCCGGTTGTCCGCCGAGTCCCTGGGGCCCTCGATGACGGCCAGGTGCCGGTGCCCCGAATCGCACAGCGCGTGCGCCGCGGCCGCGCCAGCGGCTTCGTGATTGGGGGCGAAGCATTGCGCGCGAAATCGCGGCGTCCGGCGGTTGAGCAGCACGAAATTCGGCTGCAGCTCGGCAATGCGATCGATGTCGGCCGGCTTCAGGGCCGTACCCATGACGAGCAGGCCGTCGCAGCCGCGATCGGTCAGAAATTCCACGCCGTCGAGCGCGTCCTGCCGTTCGCTCTCCCGTGATTGGCCGAAATCGACCACCATGTGCCGGCCGTAGCTGCGCAGTGTAGTGTAGATGGTATGCAGGATGGGCGTATAGAAGGCCCCGTGTACCAGAGGGGCAAAGACGCCGATGGTCTGGGATTGACCCTTTTGCAGCACTCGTGCGGCGTGCGAGGGCCGAAAGCGCAGCTCCGCGATGGCGCGGCGGACGCGCATTGCGGTTTCGGCGGATACCGGGGCGCTGCCCACGATCACCCGTGAGACGGTGCCGACGCCGACGCCGGCGCGCCTTGCCACGTCCTTGATTGTTGCCATGCGGCTACGCTACCAGAACCCGGCGAAGATCGCTGCAGGCCGCCTCTGCGAGTCGCGCCGCTGCCCATCGGAGCGGCAACGCGTATCGCGCCGACCCTCACCTCGTTCGCGTGCCGCAGGCGTGCACCCACCGTCCGGGGACTGCGGCGAGGTGTGCGGCACGCGCGATTGGTGAAGACGGTGACAACGGAAAAAAACCGCCGTTGCGCACACCCCCGGCGCCGCCACGGTGCAAGGTCGATCGGGATGTCCACGGCCCGGCTCGCAGCGGGCCAGAGGGCCCGGCCGTCCGGCGTGCGCCGCAGGACGGACCGCCACGCGCCGAGCGTGCGGCCCGAGTACCGGAGTGGCATCGGCGAGCCGCTTCCAGCGCCGCTCGACATCGCTCGTCGGCGGGATTCACAGCCAGGAGTTTCGGTCGCTGCGCACCGGGCGATGAGGGCCGTCCGCTAGGGGCCCGAGGGCCCAGGAGACGCAGGCGCCGCCACGGTGCTCACCGCCATACCGAGCGCCGCGGAATGCAAGTGCAGGCACCGTGCGGTTTGCGGTGCCGCCGGTCCGTGTCACCGGTCTATCGACTGTTGTGCGCGGCCACAGGCGCGCCCGGTGATTGACACGGACGAATGCGTCGGGTGAAACTAATCTTACGTGGAAACGTTTCCGAACGCAGTCTTACGGGGGAGAAAAGTATGAAGGGTCTTTCTGGGTGCGCCAGACGTGCGCCCGTCTCGATCGCTGTGGCCGTGGCACTTGCTTGCGCCGCCGCGGCGCGCGCTGAAGCCGCCGTCGCTCATCCGCACCAGTCCGCTCAGGCGCCGAAGCACAGCACGACCGCCACCGCCGTTCCGAACGGCACGCTGCACGAAGTCGTGGTCACGGGCATTGTCGGCAGCATCGAGAACTCGTTGCGGGCGCAGAAGATGTCGAACGAGCTGGTGGAGGTGGTGTCCGCCGAGGACATCGGCAAGCTGCCTGATCCCAGCATCGCCGAAAGCCTTGCGCGCCTACCGGCCGTGATGGCGGAGCGCGGGGGCGATGGCTTCTCCGACCGGATCTCGATCCGCGGCCTGTCCTCGCAGTTCGTCGGCACGCTGGTGAACGGCAACGTTCAGGCGACCACCGGGGAGAACTGGGGGGTGAGCTTCAATCAGATTCCCGCCTCCCTGGTGAGCGGCGCCACGGTGTACCTCACCCCGAACGCCACGCTGATCGGCCAGGGACTCTCCGGCACCATCGACTTGCACACCCTCAATCCGCTTACCTACGGCAAGCGCCGCCTGACGCTGGCCGCCCACGGGGAATATCTGACTCACGGCAGTCTAAATCATGGGGTCGGGGTCGGTCGGGCGGGCGATCGGGTGAGCGCAACCTACATTGATCAGTTCTGGCACCACACGCTGGGACTGGCAATCGGCGTGGAGCACTCGGACACTCCGATTCAGGAGCAGACCTACCAGAACTGGTGGTGGAGCATCGACAACGGGCCGGCGGGGATCAATACCAACTGGGGCGGTCCGACCACCCAGGGCATGCCGGCCGGGGTGCTCGCCCAGGAAGGCATGCAGCTGCGTGCGAAATCCGAGCTCTGGACGCGCGATGCGGTGCTTGCGATCGCAGACTGGGCACCCTCGAGCGATTATCACTCGAAACTCGATCTCTTCTACTCGACGGTGGGCAAGAACCGTTACCTGAACGGTCTGCAGTGGTCGAGCTCCCCGTACGACGGGGTCTCGTACGCGAACGTGGGCACGCAACCGGGCTCGCCGTATCCGCTCGCCTCGAGCGGCACCGTGATGGGCTTGAAGCCGATTCTGCAGAACGAATACACGCACACCCGATACGACCTGATGTCCGTGAGCTGGAAGAATGTATTCCGGATGGCGGACCGGTGGACCGGGACAGCGAAGTTCGCCTATTCGCGCGCCACCGAGAGCCTGCACGACGCTTACGCGTTCTCGGGGCTTGTTCCGGGGAGCACGCTCAGCACCCAATTCAATCTCGGCAGCGGCTGGGGGTTCCCGAGCTTCTCACCCGGTACTTCGCTCGCCAATTCCGCCAATGTCGTGTTTACCGATCCGGACAACTACGGCTACAACGGCCGCGCCGAGTTTGACAGCCAGGTAGATCGCATCTACGCCGCCCGGCTTGAGATGATGCATCCGCTGGGTTGGATTTTCGATGACGCACGGTTCGGGTTTTACTACGGAGATCGGAAAAAAACCAAGAACGCCAACGTCTACTTCGCGTTCTTGAATGGCAACGGTTCGGCCAGCGGCTCGTATGTGAATACCTACAGTGCACCGATCGGCACCGGTTCGCAGCTGCCGCCGACCTCACTCGCCTACGGTGGCGTCGGTGCCATCGTCAATTACAACGTGCTGGGCGCTCTCGCCTCGCAGTTCTACCTGGTGCCGGCGAATCAGCAGAACGACTGGAGTCGCAACTACAGCGTGCAGCTGAAGACTCCTACGGTGTATGCGATGTTCGACATCGACACACGTGTGTTCGGCGTGCATCTGCGCGGCAACGCCGGGGCACAGCTGGTGCGCACCGAGCAGTCCTCGCAAGCGTTGCAGACGACCGGTAATGCCGTGGCCGGCTCGCTACTCGGTGGGGCGACCTACAATACCTTCCTGCCCAGCCTGAACTTGGTGGCGCATCTGCCTGACGAAAACTACCTTCGCCTTGGCGTGGCGAAGGAAATGGTTTACGGGCTGATCGATGACCTGCGGGCCTCGGCGTCCGCCTCGGTCGGGCGTATCACGAATGGCCCGGCGGCCGGGCAGGCGTTGTGGTCGGGCAGTGGCGGCAATCCGCAGCTGCGCCCCTATCTTGCCGACGCCATCGACCTGTCGTGGAGCAAGTACTTCGGGCGCTCGACTTACCTGGAGCTCGACGGCTTCGACAAGAAGTTGCTCAATTACATCTACGACCAGACCGTCCTCAACTACAATTTCTCCGGATTCACCAATAACAACCCGTCGCTTACTCCGAGCAGCAACTATGGCTCGTTCACGCAGCCGGAAAACGGCACCGGCGGGAAGATCTATGGAGGCACGATTTCGGGCGGCATCGATTTCGGTCAGCTGACTCACTGGATGCGCGGCCTTGGCGTTCAGGGTAACGTGACCCGCGTCAACAGCAGCATCCCCAAGAGCACGATCTCGCAGATCCCGGGGGCGCCCCAGAGCCTGCCGGGGCTGTCGCGAACTTCCGGTAGCCTCACGCTGTATTACGAGCGCGGTGGCTTTTCGGCACGGTTGGCGGAGATCTATCGCTCGGCCTACACCGGCTCTGCGGTAGCGCTGTTCGATCAGATCGGCTACACGCGGGTGCTCGCGTACAAAGAGGCGGACTTCCAGGCGAATTACGCGTTCGACTCGGGCGCGGCGAAGGGTCTGACGGTACTGCTCGATGTCAGCAACCTCACCAACGCGCCGTATCGCACGGAGCAGGTCTCCGGGCTGCCGAACGGGGTGAGCGTGAAGATGCCGCTGGAGTACGATACCTGGGGCCGCACGATCTCGGTCGGGTTCCGTTACCAGCTGTGGTGAAAGCGGGATACTCCCGGCGCAATCCGCCGGGAGTAATCCGTTAGGATCGCGCGGCGTGGCGCCCCCTCGCGCGCCGCGCGATCCGGTTTTGTAGCGGACCTCGGCGCGGTCAGACGCGCCGGTGCGTGGCGACGTACGGTGTCTGATGAAGAGGGGCATCTCGATGCTTCGAATGAATAAATTTTGCCCTGTCCCGAGGGTGATGGCCCCTGTAACCCGCGCGTACAATGGCCCCGTGAGACGAGCCGAACGTGTGGCGCGGTTCGTTGCGGGGCTGTTCTGCGTGGTGGCGCACGCGGCGGCGGCTCGCCCGGGCGTGGTGGCAGTGACGGTGACCACTCGGGCGGGCCATCGGTGGCTGCAATCCGGCCCGGCGTTGCGCTGGCATGCCATGGCGGCGAGCCGGCGCACGGTTTGGATCGACGATGCGCTCCGGTATCAGCGGGTTGTTGGTTTCGGGGCGGCGTGGACCGATTCCGCGGCGTACCTGCTGAATGAAGTGGCGCGGCCGAGCGCGCGAGTGGCGGCACTGCGCGAGCTGTTTACGCGCAAGGACGGTGGTATCGGCCTGTCGTTCATGCGCGTGCCGATGGGTGCTTCTGACCTGGCGCGCACGCGCTACAGCTACGACGATCGGCCGCCGGGGCAGAGCGATCCCGCACTTGCGCATTTCTCCGTCGCCCACGACCAGCGCGACATCATTCCGCTGCTCCGGGCCGCACGGCGCCTGAATCCGCAGCTGCGCCTGGTGGCGACGCCGTGGAGTCCTCCGGGGTGGATGAAGACGAGTGGCAGCATGATCGGCGGGACCCTGCTGCCGCAATACGCTCACGCCTTCGCTGCGTACCTGGTGAAGTTCCTGCTCGCCTACCGGCGAGCCGGCATCACGGTGCAATATCTGACGCTGCAGAACGAGCCGCGGTACTTGCCGAAGAATTATCCCGGCATGCGCATGAGCGCGCGCGAGCAGCGCCGTCTGCTTGTGCAGGATGTGCTCCCGGCGCTGGGCGCGGCACATCTCAGCACTCGCGTGCTGCTCTACGATCACAACTGGGACCATCCGGAATAT
>JAKADE010000193.1 GCA_021820785.1 Pseudomonadota bacterium | reverse complement strand
ACAAGGGCAACGCGGAGGCCGAGCAGTACGGCGTGCGTTTCATCCGCGAGCCGCTGACGCGCGAGAACTACCGCCGCGTGCTCGGCCCGCTGCTCGGACGGGGCGATTTTCTCGTCAACGTGTCGGTGAACGTCTCGAGCCTGGCGCTGGTGAAGCTGTGCTGGGAGAAGGGCGCGATGTATCTCGACACCTGCATCGAGCCCTGGCCCGGCGGGTACACCGATCCGACCGTCCCGGCCGGGCGGCGCACCAATTACGCGCTGCGCGAGGAGGCGCTCGCGCTGCGCGCCGGTAACGAGCGCGCGCCGACCGCGGTGCTCACCCACGGCGCCAATCCCGGCCTGGTCTCCCATCTGGTGAAGCAGGCGATGCTGAATATTGCGGCCGACACGGGCATGGACGTCCGCACGCCCGGCTCGCGCGCCGAATGGGCCGCGCTCGCCCACCAGCTCGGTGTGAAGGTCATTCACGTCGCCGAGCGCGATTCCCAGCGCACCAACCTGCCGAAGGAGCCCGGCGAGTTCGTCAACACCTGGTCGATCGATGGGTTCGTGAGCGAGGGTTCGCAGCCCTGTGAGATGGGCTGGGGCACGCACGAGCGGAATTTCCCGCGTGACGGCAAGCGGCACGAGTCCGGCTGCCAGGCGGCGATCTACCTGATGCAGCCGGGTGCGGCGACCCGGGTGCGCACCTGGACGCCGCGCGCCGGCCATTTCTACGGCTTCTGCATCACGCACGGCGAGGCGATCTCGATCGCCGATTACCTCACCGTGCGCGAGGGCTCGCAGGTCGTCTACCGTCCGACGGTGCATTACGCCTATCACCCCTGCGACCAGGCGGTGATGTCGGTGCACGAGTTCGCCGGGCGCAACTACGTGCAGCAGGAACGCCAGCGGCTGCTGATGAACGAGATCGTCACCGGTATCGATGAGCTCGGCGTGCTGCTCGCCGGGCACAAGAAAAATGCCTACTGGTATGGCTCGCAGCTGTCGATCGGTGAGGCGCGTCAGCTCGCGCCGTGGAACAACGCCACCAGCCTGCAGGTCACCGTCGCGGTGCTCTCGGGGGTGATCTGGGCGATGGAGAACCCCAACCGGGGCATCGTCGAGCCCGAGGAGATGGATTTCGAACGCAACCTGGAGATCTGCCGGCCCTATCTCGGACCGGTGGTCGGGCAGTACACGGACTGGACACCCCTGCACGAGCGCGGCCGGCTGTTCCCCGAGGACATCGACGCCTCCGATCCCTGGCAGTTCAAGAACGTCCGGGTCGCCTGGTAGGCGCCTCAGGGCGCGGGATAGGCGACCTCGACGATGACGAAGCGGCGCAGGCCGCCCGGCAGCTCGACGCTGAACTCGTCATCGAGGCGCCGCCCCATCAGTGCGCGGGCGAGCGGGGAGTCCATGCTGATGAAGCCCGGTTCGCGGTCGATCTCGTCCGGACCGACGATGCGGTAGCGGATTTCCTCCCCCGTTTCGGTCTCCAGCGTCACCCAGGCGCCGAAGAACACGCGGCGCGGATCAGACGGCGGCTGCTCCACGATCACCATGCCCTCGAGCCGCTTGCGCAGGTAGCGCACGCGCCGGTCGATCTCACGCAGGCGTCGCTTGCCGTAGGTGTACTCGGCGTTCTCCGAGCGGTCCCCCTGGGCGGCCGCCTCGGCCACGGCCCGGGTCACCTGGGGCCGCTCGATGCGCCACAGCGCATCGAGCTCCTCGCGCAGCCGTGCCGCGCCCTGCGGCGTGATGTATTGCGAGGAGGCAGGCGAGGGGGGGCGGTAGCGGCTCATGGTCTGTGCGGTCCGTGCCGGCGCCGCGGGCGGCCGCGGTCGCAGAATCGCGACAATCTGCGCACGGCATCACGGTCCGTCCGGCGGTCGGGGCGTTAGGCTTCGATCGTGGCCGTGAAGTATTACACGCACTTCCTCACCGGTGGCGGCGTCGAGCCCGAGAGCCCGATGACGCACGAGTGGAGCGGCGTGGAGGAACTGAGCGTGCCGCTGCGCGACCGGCGCGAACTCGGCGAACTGCGTTCGCTGCTGGCGGTGAATTTCAACCTGGAATCCGAGGACATCCGGATTCTGCACTGGGCGCGGCTGCACTGAAGAACCCCCTGGACGGACGGGCGCTGGACGCTCATCCGCCACATCGCCCCGATCCGCCCCCGGATCGGGGCTTTTTTCGCTGTCGCCAAACCCCGAAACGGCGGACGAGCTGTCATAATACGAGGCTATGAAACGCGTCAACTTCTGCGTCACCTTCGCCGTTTTCCTGCCCCTGACGGCGCTCGCCTGCGCCACGGCCGTGGCCCGCACTGCCACCGCACCTGCCGGCGCCGCGGCATCCGTTGCAGCCCAGAGTGCCCTGCCGCCCCCCATCCAGACCGAGCGCTTCGTGCTGAAGCCGGGTCAGGATGTGATCGGCCGGGTCCAGATCGTGCGGCTGAAGCCGCATCAGGTGCTTTCTGACGTCGCACGCGAGTTCGACGTGGGGTACGACGCGATCCGCCACGCCAACCCGAAGGTTGACCCGTGGCTGGCGCCGGTCGGCACGCCGGTGGTGGTGCCGACGCAATTCATCCTGCCCGACGCACCGCACGTGGGCATCGTCGTCGACCTGGCGGCGATGCGCCTGTTCTACTTTCCGCCGCACCGCCCCGGACAGCCGCAGGTCGTGATCACCCACCCGGTCGGCATCGGCCGGCTCGGCTGGCCGACCCCGACGGGCGTGACCCACGTGGTCGGACACATCGCGCATCCGGCCTGGATCGTGCCGCGCTCGATTCTCGCCGAGCATGCCCACGAGGGCGTGCCGCTGCCGCACGTGGTGCCGGCCGGCCCGAACAATCCGCTCGGCCAGTATGCGATGCCGCTCGCCTGGGCCGGCTATCTGATCCACGGCACCGACAAGCCCGCCGGCGTCGGCCGGCGCGTCAGCCACGGCTGCATCCACCTGTACCCGGAGGACATCAAGCAGCTGTTCCGCCAGGTGCCGAACGGCACGCAGGTGCGGGTCGTCAATCAGCCGTATCTGTTCGGCTGGAAGCACGGGCGGCTGTACATGCAGGCCTATGGTCCGCTGCAGGACGACAAGCGGCCGTGGAAGACCAATGCCACGCTGCTCGACCGGATGCTGACGCACCAGCTGATCCATCGGCTGGCGCGCGCGCGCGAGCGCATCGACTGGAGCCGTGTCCGCGCGCTCGTCGCGACACCGAAGGTCGTGCCGCTTCCGGTGTCCGGCCGCGGTCTGGTCGGCTCCGGCCTGCAGGCGACGCTCGTGCAGAACCGCGTGCCGAAGGGCTCGGCCTGGAACGGCAAGAGCGGCCTGCCGCTCAGCACCGCCGAGTTCCGCAAGATCATGGCCCGCTACGACGCGTCGCTCAAAGACAAGCGCGAGGCGCAGGGCAAGGACAAGCCTGCAGATCCTCGCGCCTCCGGCGCGCGAGCCGTACACGCGTCCTGAATCGCGCCCGGGGGGCGTCAGGGTGCGGCCGCGGCGCAGGCCGCCTGGCACCTGTGGTAGAGTCCGCGCGCCGTACGACCAATAACAACGCCGCGGGGATACATCGGTGGTAGAAGGCGGTCCGGGCCTTTCCCTCCAGGTCAGTGACACAGAGCCGGCGGTGGCGCATCGCCAGCCCGTCACCGCATTCGTCGGCCGAACCCTCAAGGGGCCGCTCAACCGCGCGGTACCGGTCGGAAGTTTCGCGGAATTCCAACAGATCTTCGGCGGGCTGTGGCAGCCCTCGACGCTCTCCTACGCCGTGGAACAGTTCTTCGCCAGCGGCGCCAGTCGTGCCCTCGTGGTGCGCGTCGCCAACGGTGCGCGTGCCCCGACGCTGACACTGCCGGCCGGGGCCGAGACGCTGCGGCTCGCCGGTCTTCAGCCCGGCTCGCGCGAATATCTGCGCGCCTCCGTAGACTACGACGGCATCGCCGAGACCGACGAGCTGTTCAACCTGGTGGTGCAGCGCACGCGCGCGGCCGGATCCGAGCGCGTCGAGGATCAGGAAATCTTCCGCCGCCTGTCGGTCGCGAGCGGCGCGGAGCGCTGTCTCACCGGAGTGCTGCTGCACTCACAGCTCGTGCGGGTCATCCCGCCGCTGCCGGCGCAGCGCCCGGATCGCTCCCCGCCCGGCGCCGGTGGGGTCGGCATCGGCTACGTCGGCTCGAACAGCGACGGGGATGACGGCGCGCCGGTCACCGATTACGACCTGATCGGCTCGGCCGCCGAGCGTACGGGCCTGTTCGCGCTGCGCGACGAGCAGTTCGATTTTCTCTGTATCCCGCCGCTCGGCCGCGAACAGGATGTCGGCCTCGGCACGCTGCTCGTGGCGGCCCGTCTGTGCCGGGAACGTCATGCGCTGCTCATCGTCGACCCGCCGGCGGCCTGGGACAGCCCGCAGACGGCGCTCGAGGCGATGCGCAAATGGCCGTTCCGCAGCGATCACGCGGTGATGTACTACCCGCGGCTGCGCGCGTTCGACCGGCTGCGCGGGCGGATCGAGACGTTCGCCTGCTGCGGGGCTGCCGCGGGGCTGCTGTCGCGGGCCGAGGAAAGCGGGCTCGCGGCGAGCGCCGAGGAGGAGCCGGTCCTGCGCGCCGGGCTGCAGCCGGCCCTCGAGATTTCCGCGGCGCAGCGGCTGCGTCTGGCGCTCGCGGGGATCAATACGCTCTCGGCGAGTCGCGCCGGTGCGGCCGCGGCGGTCAGTGCGCGTACGCTGGCCGCCGGCGCCGGGGGATCGCCCGACTGGTCGTTTCTCAACGCGCGGCGCCTGGCGCTGCGCATCGCGGCGAGCGTCGAGCGCGGCACGCGCTGGATGCTCTTCGAGCAGAACGTTCCGGCCACTTGGGCGCGCGGCTGCTCGCTGGTCGATGCGTATCTGGCGCGGCTCGCCGCCGAAGGGGCATTCGCCGGCGACTCGCGCGATGAGCGCTATTTCGTGGTGTGCGACGAGCGCATCAACCCCGCGCAGTCGATCGCCGCCGGTTCGGTCAATCTGCTGTTCGGCATCGCCGCGCGCCGTCCCGGGGAATTCGATACCTGGCTGGTCAGTCACCAGCAGGAGGCAAGCCGTGCCCGCCCGGTGTCGGTCAATCGCCTGGCGATGCGCCCGAGCGCCTACAGTCCGGCGGAGTTTGCGCTCCGTCACTGAGCGCGCCGCGTCGCCTATGGCCTCGCGCGGCGTTTGACGGCATCATTACCGGATGAGTGAACAGGCGCCTTCCCCGCAGGAGCGCTCCGGCGCCCCCGCCGAGGCCGTACCGCAGCGACACGTGGTCTTCTCGCACGGCCAGGCGAGCGGCCCGTGGGGCCGCAAGATCACGGCGCTCGCCGAAGTGGTGCGCAGCGAAGGCTACGAGGCGCATTCGGTCGACTATCGGGGCCTCGATGCGCCGCGCGAGCGGATTGCCCGGCTCGCCGAATACTGCAAGGAGTTGAGCGGGGACCTGGTGCTCGTCGGCTCGAGCCTCGGCGGTTACGTCACCGTCGCCAGCGCCTCGGTGTTGCACGCGCGGGGGATCTTTCTGATGGCCCCGGCGCTGTATTTTGCCGAGCTGCCGCCGCTGCGCCCGGGCATTGTCGATTGCCCGGCCGCCGTGGTGCACGGGTGGCGCGACGAGGTCGTGCCCTACGAGCACAGCGTGCGCTTCGCGCAGAGCTGCCGCGCGGCGCTGCATCTGCTCGACAGCGACCACAACCTGCACAACCAGATCCGCGTGATCCAGAATCTGTTCGAGTACTTTCTCATAGCGCTCGATCTGCCCACGCTCTCCTGCGACTGAGTCGGACGGCGTGAGCGGGCGGGGGGATTCGCCGCGGCGGGCAGCGGGCGGGACGACGGCATGAACTGGTTTTTGCAACGAGTGGCGTCGCTGTG
>JAKADE010000192.1 GCA_021820785.1 Pseudomonadota bacterium | reverse complement strand
GAGTTCAGCGGACCGTCGATTCTCTACAACATCAACCAGGAGCGGATCCAGGCGACCTCGAGCGGCTCCGGCGAGCGGGTGCACATCACCATTGCGCCGCAGAAGTCCTCGCACGGCGCGCCGCCGCCCGGCCCTTCGGGGACGACCCCGCCCGCCGGACGGCCCTCCTGATGTCGCTTCGCGCCACGGGTCTTGAGAAACGCTACGGCTCGCGCACGGTGCTGCGCGGGCTCGACCTCGAGGTCGCCAGCGGCGAGGTGGTCGGACTGCTCGGCCCGAACGGTGCGGGCAAGACCACCGCGTTCTACATGATCGTCGGGCTCGTCCGCTGCGATGCCGGCAGCATCCAGCTCGGCGAGCGCGACATCACCCGCCTGCCGGTGCACCGGCGCGCACAGCTCGGCCTGGGCTATCTGCCCCAGGAGGCCTCGGTGTTCCGCCGCCTGTCTGTCGAGAGCAACGTGCTCTCGATCCTCGAGACGCGCGCCGACCTCGACCGCGCCGCCCGCGAGCAGCGCCTCGAGGAGCTGCTCGATGAGCTGCGCATCGGGCATGTGCGCCGCAGCCTCGGCCTGTCGCTCTCCGGCGGGGAGCGCCGGCGCGTGGAGATCGCGCGTGCACTCGCGGCCGAACCGCGCTTCATGCTGCTCGATGAGCCCTTCGCCGGCGTCGATCCGCTCTCGGTGCTCGACATCCAGCGCATCATCCGCGAGCTCACCGAGCGCGGCATCGGGGTGCTGATCACCGACCACAACGTACGCGAAACGCTGGGAGTGTGCTCGCGCGCTTACATCGTCAATCAGGGAACTGTGATCGCTGCCGGAAACGCCGAAGAAATCCTTGCCAATCCCCAGGTCCGTGAGGTGTACTTGGGCGAGTCGTTCCGCTTGTGAGGAGTCTGCCGGCGCACCGGACGCCGACGCATCGATCCGCCTCATCCGCAGCCCCAGGACAGCCGCGACCGCCCTCCATGCCGCCATGTTAAAACCCTCACTGCAGCTCAAGCTGGGTCAGCAACTGACCATGACCCCGCAGCTGCAGCAGGCGATCCGGCTTCTGCAGCTACCCGCGCTCGAGCTTCAGGCGCATATCCGCGAACTGCTCGAAACCAATGTCATGCTCGAGCCCGTGGACGAAGGCGAGAGCGAGAGCGAACTGCCCGGCGCCGCCGAAGCGAGCGACCCCACGCCGACCATTGAGGCGCCCCGGGAGGCCGAGGCGGCCGCGGAGGGACCTGAGGAACGGGTCGAGGTCCTCGATGAGGACTGGGGCAGCGCGGGGACGGGATCGGGGGAGTCCGCCTGGAATGGTGAGGACGACGACCGCCAGCAGGACATCGCCGATGCCGCCGGCCAGTCCCTGCAGGAATACCTGCTCTGGCAGATCGAACTGGCCCGCCTCGCCCCGCGAGACCTCGCCATCGCACGTGCCATCGTCGATGCGGTCAACGACGACGGCTACCTCATCGAATCGCTCCAGGACATCGCCGAGACTCTCAAGCCCGACGTGCAGTGCACCTGCGAGGACGTCGAAGCGGTGCTCGGACGGGTCCAGGCACTCGATCCGCCCGGGGTGTGCGCCCGCAGCATCGGGGAGTGCATCGAGCTGCAACTGCGCCAACTCGATCAGTCCACCCCCGGGATGGCGACGGCTGTCGCGATTGCGCGCCATCACCTGGAGCGGCTGGCCGGACGCGACCTGGCGGCACTGAAGCGCGAACTGCACACCAGCGAGGAGGATCTCGCCGAAGCACTTGCGCTGGTCCGGTCCTGCCATCCGCGGCCGGGCGCGACAATCAGCACGAGCGCGCCGCAATACGTCGTACCCGACGTCTTCGTGCGCCGCGGCGACCACGGCTGGATCGTCGAAATCAACGGCGCAACGCTGCCGCGAGTGCGCCTCAACCACGGTTACGCCAACCTGCTCGGCCGCAGCGCGAGCCATGCGAGCCTGCGCGCGCAGCTGCAGGAAGCCCGCTGGCTGCTGAAGAGCCTGGAGATCCGGCACGAGACGCTGATCAAGGTCGCCCGCTGCATCGTGGAGCGACAGGTCTCGTTCCTCGAGCAGGGCGAAGAACACATGCGCCCGATGATCCTCAAGGATATCGCCGAGGCGGTCGGGATGCACGAATCGACCATCTCGCGCGTCACCTCGGGCAAATACATGCACACCCCGCGCGGAGTTTTCGAACTTCGCTACTTCTTTTCCAGTCAGATAGAAGGTGCGGATGGCTCGGGGACCTCCTCGACCGCCATCCGTGCCAAGATCAGAAAGCTGGTCAGGGAAGAGGAACCGCTCGCGCCGCTGAGCGACGGGCGCATCGCCGAGCTGCTCTCCGCCGAGGGCATTCCGGTGGCGCGCCGCACCGTGGCGAAGTACCGCGAAGCGATGAACATCCCCTCTTCCGGCGAGCGCAAGCGCTCCGGATCGGCACCGGTCTGAACAACGGATGATCGTTATCCTGTTTTCCACGCGATAGGAGATGACTATGCAGCTCAACGTCACCGGTCACCACATCGAGATCACCCCCGCCCTGCGTGGCTACGTGGAGAAGAAACTCGAGCGCATCGAACGGCACTTTGAGCAAGTCATCGACGTGCATTGCGTGCTGAGCGTGGAGAAGTTACGCCAGAAGGCCGAGGCGACCCTGCATGTGAGCGGCAACTCGATCCATGCGGACTCCACCGAGCAGAACATGTATGCGGCGATCGACCTGCTCGCCGACAAGCTCGACCGGTGCGTCAAGAAACACAAGGAGAAGCTCACCGATCACCATGCGCTCGAGGTGCGCATGTTGCGCGCCTGAGCGGCGAGGACGGCACACCCCGTGCGCATCATCGTCTTGAGCGGGCTATCCGGTTCGGGCAAGAGCGTGGCGTTGCGCATGCTCGAGGACCTGGACTACTACTGCATCGACAACATACCGGCCGCCCTGCTCAAGCCGTTCATTGCGCACGCGGTGCGCAGTCCGGAGCAGACCTACGGAAGGGCCGCCGTCGGCGTCGATGCGCGCAACAGTGCCGCGGAAATCGCCATCGTGCCGCAGCTGATCGACGAGTTGCGCCGCAGCGGCATCGACTGTGAGGTCATTTTCCTCACGGCCGCCGACGAAGTGCTGCTGCGCCGCTTCGCCGAGACGCGCCGCACGCATCCGATGGGTCGCGGCAGCCGTGATCTGAGCACCGCCATCGCGCTGGAGCGGCGCCTGATGGACCCGATCGCCCAGGCGGCGGATCTGGTGATCGACACCTCGCACATGGGCATGCACAAGCTGCGCGACCTGATCGCCGAACGGCTCGGCGAGCCGCGCGGCGGCCGGCTGTCGGTCACGTTCGAGTCGTTCGGTTTCAAGCACGGGATTCCGGGCGATGCGGACTTCGTGTTCGATGCCCGCTCGCTGCCGAACCCTTACTGGGAACCGACGCTGCGCGCCCTCACCGGCCGCGATGCGCAAGTCATCAGCTTCCTCGAACGCCACTCCGACGTGGCGCGCCTGGTGGACGACATCGCCACCTTCATCAGCGCGCGCATCCCGGAGTACCAGGCGAGCAACCGAGGTTATCTCACCGTGGCAGTCGGCTGTACTGGCGGACAGCATCGCTCCGTCTACATCGTCGAGCGTCTCACCCAGCGTTTTGCCGAGACCCACCCGCGCGTGCGGGCCCGGCATACCGGGCTGCGCAGCGAGGCAGCGGGGCCGGAGAGCCGCTGAGATTCAGCCCGACTGCGCGGCCACGGCGGCTGCCGCGGGCTCCCCGTTCACGAAGGCCGTCAGCTGCTCGCGCAGCTGCATCGCATCTTCGTAACCCAATTCGATCAGAGCGCGCGTGTACGGCGCTTCGAACGTCAGGTAGCTCGTCAACTGATGACCGGAGACCTCCGGTCGCCCCCCGAGCACGCGCAGCAATGCCCGCAGCCCGCGCGGCATGTCGGCGACGTGCCGCGCCGCGATGTCGCTCGGATCGACGCTCGGGGCCATCATGAAAGTTTCGATGGGACGCACCGCACGCGTCTGCGGTGCGGCGCGCACCAGCTGATTGATGCGCTCGATGTGCTCCAGATCCCCGTAGAGCTGATCGGTGAACAGCGTATCGAGCATGAAGCCGAACACCTCTCCGGGGGTCGGCATGGTCGCCGGCCGGCTCGAGTCGGTACCCGAGCCCTGCTCGGAACTCACCCCGATGATCAGCAGACGATCGGCACCGAGATGGATTGGCGGACTGAGCGGATTGAGTTGGCGCATCGAGCCATCGCCGAAGAATTCGCTGCCGAGCTTCATCGGGGCGAACAGCAGCGGGATCGCCACGCTCGCCATGATGTGGTCGAGCGTCAACTCGCTGCGCCGTCCGACGTGCTGCACGCGCGACCACTCACCCACCTGCGGGGCCGCATCGAAGAAGGCGACCGATTCACCCGTGGCGTAGCTGGTGGCGCACAGCGCACAGGCCCGCAGGTGACCGCGCTCGATGCTGCGACGGATACCGCTGATATCGACCTCGTGGCCGAGCAACTCGCGCAGCGGGCTGGTGTCGAGCACGGATTTCGGCGGCGAGAGCACCAGTCCGCCCGAGAGGAGCGAGAGAATCCAGTGCAGCCCGGAGCGAACCATGTGTGGTCCGTCGACGTAGAACACCTGTTCGGTGCGGAAGTTCGCCCAGACCCGCTCGAGTCCCGCCACACCCTGCCGCCAGACATGCGCCTGCGCCGCGAGCACGCTCGCGGCCACCGCGCCGGCTGAAGTGCCGACGATGATCTGAAAGGGATTGCGTGAGCGCGGCAGCATCTGCGCCAGCGCGCGCAGCACGCCGATCTGGTAGGCCGAACGCGCCCCGCCGCCGGTGAGGACCAGCGCCACGACGGGGCGCCGACGCGCCCCGCCCGTCAGTGCGGCCGGCGCGTCGGCATCGAACCCCATCGGCGGCGCCACGCCCTCAGGCCACCTCGAGGATCTGCAGCGAGTTGGTGCCGCCCTGCACGCCCGACTGCTCGCCCTTGGTGAGAATCACCAGGTCCTTGCGCTCGACCAGCTTCAGCTCCAGAAGCCGCGTGAACAGCGTGTCGTACAGCTCACCGGTCGACTTCGCACGGGTCACGTCGAAGATGACCGGGTACACGCCGCGGAACATGGTGACGCGCCGCCGGGTCGACTCGTGACGGGTGAAGGCGTAGATCGGAATGTCCGAGCGGATGCGCGACATCCACAGCGGGGTCGAACCGGACTCGGTGAGTGCGACGATGGCGCGCACCTTCATGTGGTTGGCGGCGTACATCACCGCCATGGCAATCGCTTCCTCGCTGTCGCCGAACTGCCCCTCGGTACGGTGTCGCTCGTTACCGAGCGAGACCTGGTACTTCTCCGCGCCCTCGATGATCTGCGCCATCGCCTCCACGGCACGCACCGGGTAGCGTCCCGCGGCCGTTTCGGCTGACAGCATCACCGCATCGGTGCCGTCGAGGACCGCATTGGCGACGTCGCTGGCCTCGGCGCGGGTCGGAATCGGGCTCTGGATCATCGATTCCATCATCTGCGTCGCAGTGATCACCACACGATTCTGCGCGCGCGTCTTGTGAATGATGGTCTTCTGCAGCCCGGTGAGCTCCGCGTAGCCCATCTCCACGCCGAGGTCGCCGCGCGCCACCATGACGACGTCGGACGCCTTGATGATGGCATCGAGATTGCTGATCGCTTCCTGGCGCTCGACCTTCGCGACGATGCGCGTGTCGCGCCCGGCGCGGCGGGCCAGCGTACGGGCCTGCTCGATGTCATCCGAATCACGCGCAAACGAGACCGCGATGTAATCAACGCTCTCCTCCACCGCGAATCGGATGTCCTCCTTGTCCTTGTCCGAGAGCGCAGGTGCGGAGATCCCGCCGCCCTGACGGTTGAGCCC
>JAKADE010000191.1 GCA_021820785.1 Pseudomonadota bacterium | reverse complement strand
CGGATTTTACAATCCCGTCCGCCTGCACTCATCACTCGGATACTTGTCTCCCAACGAGTATGCGCGCAGAATGCAACACGTCGATCAAGACCCATCTAAGAGGTCCGTCGCGTAGGGACCACTTCAAAGATCACTCTCTGCACGAGCATGCTGCTTGTTGCCGAACTCGCCGAAGTCATGGCTCGCGACAAGTTTGCCGAGCGTCTGCGTGCCGCCAGGGTCTCTGCTATCGAGCTTGTTCAAGACTACGCGCGCTTGGCAGAGACCGTCACACCCGAAGCACTTCCGGCTCCGGTGATCGCGCGCGATCCCGATGACGATCACGTCCTCGCCTGCGCCCTCTGCGCCAAAGCCCAGCTCATCGTCTCCGGCGACTCCCATCTCCTGGACCTCAAGGCCTATCAGGGCATCCCCATCCGCGCTGCCTCGGTTGCGCTCAGCGTGATCGTCGCAGCACCGCGATAATCAGCCTACTGCGCTCAAGCCTGAGCCACCCCAGAGCGGCAAGTGCGGCTCACGTGCGGTCGGGGAGTGCTGAGTGCGGGCGAGTCGGACCAGCAGCGGTTGAGCCCAGGCCAGTGCTCCATCCGACTGCCTCCTCAGAGGCCAGCCATCGGACTCCATCGTCTCAATAATTTGAATCTCCAGGAAACCCGGTGCGGTTCAGTTCACTGGCGCGCCGCTCAACGGATACGCCTCCTCGTCAGATGCTTCCGTCATCTCAAACCGTGTGAAGCGAAGGGCCAGCTTCGGAAGAACGAGCAGGGTGAGCGCGGTAGAGCTGAAGAGGCCGCCGAGGATGACGATTGCCATCGGGCCCTCGATTTCCTGACCGGGGCGGTGCGCACCCAACGCCAACGGAAAGAGCCCGAGCGCCGTCACTGAGGCGGTCATGAGGATCGGAGCCAGTCGATGCATCGCGCCGAGCTCGGCCGTCTCCCGATCCCAAAGCCGGCCCTCTTCCAGGACCAAAGTACGGTAGTGCGACAGCAGCATGATGCCGTTGCGCAATGTGATGCCAAACACAGTGACGAACCCGACCGCCGCACCCAGAGACACTGGAAGCCTTGCGATCCAGATCGCGACAATTCCACCCACCAGCGCGAAGGGTAGATTCACCGTGAGCAATCCGATGCTGCGCGCGTCGCGCAGTGCGACAAAGAGGAGCGCCAGAATCGCGCCCAGTGCCACCGTAAAATCGAGCACCAATTGCAACCGCGCCTGCCTTGCAGCGGCCGCAGTGCCCCCAACGCGCAGGTAATCACCGGGCGTCAATGGCACGCGCTTCAGTCGGCGGCGGGCCAACGATGTGAACTGTCCGCCGCTGCTTGTGACGTTTGCCGTGACGATCTGCACCCGCTGTGCCCCTCGGTGCAGGATCACTGACTGTCCTGATCGTTCCCGGATGCGTGCCAGTTCGGCCAGCTGCACGATCAGACCGCTCGGGCTGATCAGAGGAACTTGACCGATCGCAGTCGGATCGGCACGCAGTGACGGCGGCAGCATCACGACGATCGGGAAGGATCGTCCCGAAGTGTACACACGACCGACTTTGCGTCCACTGTAGCTCGTTTGAATGGCGCGCAACACCTCTCTCGCCGTGAAGCCGTAGCGTGTCAACGCCGCTCGATCCAGGCGGATGGACAGCTCAGGCGTTCCGGGCGGCGCCTGGATGCGCACGCCCGCCGCGCCAGGCACCTGCCTGAGTGCCGCGGCGACGCGTTGCGCGTCCCTGTTCAATGCTGCGAGTCGATGGCCGAAAATCGTCACAACCACTGGGGCTGTGACGCCCGAGAGGGTCTCGTGAATCCGCTCGGTGAGAAACGTGTTTGCCCACCAGCGCACGCCGGGAGCTCCCTTAATCGCCTGCAGAATTTGTCGCTCGCTCGCGGCGCTATCGGCATTACCCCGCGCGCTCAGCCCCACATCGATCTCCGCCCTGTTGGTGAGCGCGTTGCCGTTCGAAAGGTGCGCCCGACCGACGTGCATTACCACATGAGCCACTTGCGGCATTCGCTCCAGTATGCGGATCGCCCGCTCGCCCACTTGCGTCGTCGCCGCAAGGGAAGTGCCGGGCGCCGTCTCGAAATGCACGATCAGATCGTTTTCGTTGAATTGTGGCAGAAAGCGCGTGCTCAGAGCCGGTACGCTCGCCAGGCCACCGACCAGCAGGAGTGCCAGCACAGCGGGCAGTGCACGAGGATACCGATCGACGATGGCGAGCAACTGACCGTAAATTCGTTTGGCACGCACCAGCAGCGGTGGGTCGGCCGGGTCGAGTCGCTCGCGGCGGAGCAAAACGTACGCCAGCGCAGGCGTGACGGTCAGCGCCACGACCAGCGAGGAGAGAATGGCGAAGATATAGGCCAGGGCCAGAGGACGAAACAGGCGCCCCGCGATACCGCTCAGGTACAGCACGGGCAGGAAGATGAGTACCACCGAAAACGTTGCGAAGATCACGGCCTTGCGCACTTCCAGTGTCGCGCGGAGCATGACCGTGAATGCGTTCAGCGGTTGCGGCAGAGCCCGATTTGCACGCAGGCGGCGGTGAATATTCTCGACGCCGACGACCGCATCGTCGACCACCTCGCCGAGAGCGATCGCGAGCCCACCCAGGGAGAGCGCATTGAGACTGAACCCGAGGCCGGTCAGGATCAGCGCGGCTACCAAGAGCGAGAGGGGAATGGCGGTGAAGGAGATCGCTGCGGTGCGCCAGTTTCGAAGTGCGAAGTACAGCACCAGGAGAATCAGCACACCGCCGATGGCGAGGGAATCACGCACATCGCGCAACGCAGCCTCAATGAAGGACGCGGGCCGCAGACCGTTCGCCTGAACGGAAATTCCATCATGCTTCAATAGCGGCGCGAGCGCGGACAACGCTTGATCGAGGCCTCGTGTCACCGCTAGCGTATTGGCGCCGTACTGTGTGCCAACAACGAGAACCAGTCCCCGCCTGGCGCCCACGCGTGCACTGCCGATCGGCGGTGGCGATCCTTCGACGGCTCGCGCAACCTCGCCCAGCGTGATGCTGCGGTGAGCGCGGCGTAAAAGCAGGCTCCCGGCCAGGATCCCCGGCCTGGTTGCCTGGCCGTGGCTCATCAGAATCAACTGCTGGTTCGGGGTATTGACCACACCGGCGCCGCGTACCCCACTCGCGGCGGCAGCGGCCCTGGTGAGCTGATTGAGGCCGACGTGCAGTTCAATCAACCGGGCTGGATCGAACTGCAACTGCAGCTGCTCAGGCCTGGAACCGAAGATCACGACCTTGGAGACCCCCGGTACGGCAAGCAGCGCCGGACGGATCGTCCATCGCGCGATCTCGGTAAGCTGCATCGGGGAGAGCTTCGCGGCCGTCAGCCCGATGGTGAGTGCAACGCCCGTAGACGACTGCAGCGGCGCGATGACCGGCTTCGCGCCCGCCGGCAGCGATGCCGTCAGCGGGGCCAGCCGCTGCGACACGAGCTGCTGGTCGAGGTAGATATCGGTGCCGCCATGGAACACCGCCGTGACCACCGACAATCCTTCGATCGACTGCGAACGCAGGACCGAGAGCCCGGGAATCCCATTCACCGCATCCTCTATCGGCGTCGTCACCAGTGCCTCGATCTGACGCGGAGCGAGTCCTGCGGCATTCGTGACGACGGTGATCGTGGGCTCACCAAAATTGGGAAAGACATCGTAAGGCGCGTGAATGACGGCCAGAACACCGAGGAGCGTCAATCCGAGCGCCGCAAGCAGGACGACCCAGCGGAATCGCAGGCAGAAATCGACGACGGCGCGCATCATCGCGGCGCCTCAGTCATTGTCCTGGTCTTTGACCCGGTCGCCGTGCGCGGCTTCGGCTGCCGGCGGCGTTTGCACGGCAGCCGAGTACAGCAGTGCTGTCCCGCGGGTGACAATGCGATCTCCCGGACGAAGCGACTGTGCATGCGTGGGCACGAAATATCCTCGACTCGAGATGAGGTGGCCGCGAATCGGTGTCGGCGCAAAGGAGCCCGGAGCGGTCTCGCGGAAGACCAGCGGCTCGCCTCGATGCCATATCACGGCGGATCGGGGCACCATGACACCCTCCTCCGTCGGCGAGGCCTCGAGGTGCATGGTGAGGGGTGTCCCGATCGGCGCTGATGTCCGCGTAGGCGCCAGGTAGAACAGGCCCTCTCCCGCGCCAACTGCCATGGTGCCCGGTGCACGGCTGATCAGGTGGAGCCGTAGCCTCTCGCCGTCCGGAGTCATCGCCTGGGCACGGGCTGGCGGATGTCGCAACGATTCACCGAGAGGCAGGCTGACCTCGACGAGTGCCGCCGCACCGGTTTCGAGTTCGGGCAATGGCGCACGAGCTGAGAGCGCGGCGGCTGAGAGCCTGACGCCCCAACGGGCGAGCATCCGCGTCTTGAACTGCACGAGCGTAGCGACCGCCGATGCCCGCTTGGCTTCGGCTACCGCGAGCGACGCGCGTGCGCGCTGCAGCGCCGCGAGAGAGATGTTGTGGCGAGCTCGGTAGAGGCCTGCAGCACGCACCGCTGCGCTTCGCGCTAGTGCCGCCTCCGCACGTGCAGCGTCCACGGCACTGCGCGCGGCGATGACCTGAGAGGCGAGCGTTACGAGAGGCCCGGGATTGATGACTCGACCGTAGGCAGACACCCGAGGCGCCGCGTCGAGCCGTTTCAGCCCTATCGTTCGGATCTGTCCTGCCGATACTGCCTGCGCATCGAGCGTCACCCGGTGGAGCGTGGCGGCCAGTGCGGCGGGCGCCACAATCGAGACGGCCATTGCTGCGGCCAGACTCTGCGATAGCGTCTTGCGCATCAACGTGCTCCTGCAGCGATCAGAAATGGGTGATGCAGAGCCGACTCGAGCTCACCGAGCGCTTCGCGCTGGTGCACCGATGCAACGAGGGTCCCCTGCTTGGCCTTCAAAAAGGTATTTTCGGCGCCGAGGAGCCGCAGCCGCCCGATCTCACCTGCGTCGAATTCGGTTCGACGACGGGCCAGCGCGTCAGCAGCAGATGCCCGAACTCGCTGGGCGCTGGCAAGCTCAGCGTTACTCGCCTTCCAGTCGGTTCGAGCCTGCTCGATCTGTCCCAGTACCCGTGCTTGCGTGGCGAGGAATTCCGCTGCGGCCACACGCCGAGCGGCGCGGGCGCGCGCGATCGGACCCTGGTTCTGATTGAGGATCGGAAGCGGGAGTGAGACGGCCAGCATGAACTTGTTGTCGCCGAGGTCGTAGCGATAGCCAGGGCCGATGTTGAACGATGGATACTGGCGAGCGATCTGCAGGCGCAGCGTCGCCTCGGTCGCGCGGTAGCGCGCCAGCGCGGCCAGGACTTCCGGTCGCCTGATGAGCGCTGCGTGAATGAGTGGACCAAGCCTGCCGGGCGGCTGCGGCCGGGAGATCCCCCGCAGATCGAGCCGGACACCATCGAGTGCCGCAACGGGCAGCTCGACGGTCATCGCCAGTCGGGTGCGCGCCAAGGATAGGCGCCGATGACTCGCGGCTGCGGCGAACTGTGCCCGTTCCTGGACGACTATTGCCGAAGTGAGGTCGGCAGCCGACACCATCCCTGCCCTGTAGCGCTGTCTCACTGTGGCTCGAAACTGCCGCGCGATGGCAAGCTCTGCGACCGAGAGCCTGTCGGCGCGCTCCGCCGACCACAAGGAAACGAGTGCCGCGCGCACTTTGCCGCGCAATCGCCGGCAGTGGCGGCAATTGCGTCGCGCGCCGCTGCAGTCCTCGCCCGCGCCCTGGCGATGAGCGCCGGGCGAACGCCGAAGGAGCGGATCAGGAAGCTGATGATGGGGCCGACTTTCCAAGGCGACGGCACGGTTGTGGTGGTGTTGTAGGCAGGTCGAAACGAAAACGTCGGGTTCGGCAACTCCGCCGCGGTGAGCTCGCC
>JAKADE010000190.1 GCA_021820785.1 Pseudomonadota bacterium | reverse complement strand
CTGAGCCTCACTCGACAATAACGATATCGGTCGCTGACATCGCCTCCGGCGCGTTGCGACACGAAGTACCGCACACTCACCAGTGGAGGTGGGCCATCCAGGTGTCATGAGTCCGCGTGTTGGGGAAAATGAGTACGCGGGCCGTACAGAGGCCAATTTGGCCGCATCACGAATTAGCCGGCGCATCGCCGGACACGAGCACGACCCCGCTCGACTGAGCCGCAGCGCTCGCATGCGTGCGACCGGGGCGGCGTTCCGAGCATCCTCCGGACCGGCTGAAACGACGCCTCCGCCTTCGGGATCGCGCGCACACACACATCCTCGCGAGCCCGCCTAGTCAGCCGAACGATCGCTCACATCACCGAGATTGCGTGGCGCGATTCCCAATCGGGCCACGCGCAAACGGCACTCCTCCTGCGCGCTCCCCCAAGGTGCACATGTCCGTGACACGCGGCAAATGGGTTGATTGGATCCTCCGTCCCTCCGGCTGGATCCTGCTGGTAACGGCATCGGTTTTCGCAGTCCTCTATGGCGCATTGCTGCTGCTCCATCGCCTGTCCTCACCCTTTCTGCGCTACGAACAGCACCATTACGCCTCGCTGCTCGTGGACTCGGCAGGATTGACGTTGATCGTCATCGCATCAATCTATTCCTTCACGTTCCGCATGCTCCGCCGGCATGAAGATCTCCTGCGACACGTCATCGCGCGCCTCACCGACGCGGTCATCGTCAGCGACGCGCACGGACGGATTGTGGAATGGAACCATGCTGCCGAACGACTATTCCAGTTTGCGCGGGCCGACGCCCTCGGAATGTCAGCCGTGCATTTTCTCGGTGCCGTGAGTGGCTTCGATCCGCCGCAGTCCAATGTGCGCGACTCACGACGGTCGCCAAACCGCATCGCGCCGGGCTCGATCATCGACGGGACGCTGCGCACCCGCGACGGCGAGCAGATTCCCGTTCAAATCACCGTATCGGCGTCACCCTGGCAAAGTGACGACACCACGCTCTACGTCGTTCGCGACATCTCCGAGCGCAAGGCCATCGAGGGCGATCTGCAGGAGCGCGAGCAGCAGCTTCTCTTGACCAGCAAAATGGCCGGAGCCGCGATGTGGATCTGCGACTTCGCGCCGGAGCAAATGCTTCGCGCCCGCACCCACGAATCCGCTTTTGACCTGCAACGGATGCGCAGCCGGGACATCCGCGCATTCCTCAGAAGCGCTCACCCCGATGACCGCGCGCGTTGCCACGCCATCCTCGACGCATCCGTTCAGCCCAATGGACCGAACGAATGCTCATTCGACTTCCGCATCATCCAGCCCGACGGCGCAGTTCGATGGCTGTGGGCCACCGGCCACGTTACGCACCGCGACGCGAGCGGCAGGGGCACATCAGCCCGCGGCGTTCTTCTCGATATTACTGATCGGAAGAACACCGAGTCACGCCTGCAGCGCGTCTCCGAGTTGTACGCCGCGCTCAGTCAGTGCAATCAAGCCATGATGCGGTGCCAGACCGAAGAGGAACTCTATCCGCAGATCTGCCGCGCCATCGTGCGCGTCAGCGGGTTCACCATGGCCGCGATCGGCATGGTCCACGAAGGCAGCGGCCTGTTCAAGCACCTCGCGGCGTTCGGCGCCGGCACCGAATACCTCGATGACCTGGAGATCAGCGTCGATGCGAGCAGCGCGACAGGCCGTGGCCCGACGGGAACGTGCGTTCGAGATGGCCGCCCCTACTGGTGTCAGGATTATCAGAACGACCCCGCAACCGTGCCCTGGAGGGACGCAGCGGCGCGATTTCGCTGGCGCTCCTCGGCGGCACTTCCGTTGCTGCGCAAGGGGAAAATCGTCGGTGCGCTGCTCGTTTACTCAGAGACGGTCAGCGCTTTCGAGGACGACGCCAAGGCGCTCCTGATCGAGATGGCTGCGGACATCAGCTTTGCCATCGACCGGATCACGGACGCTCAGCTGCATCGGCGCGTCGTCGAGGAGCTCCGGCAAAGCGATCAATATCTGCGCACCGTGATTGAGACCGAGCCGGAATGCGTCAAAGTCGTGGGCCGGGACGGCCATCTACTCGACATCAATAAGGCCGGGCTGGAGATGCTCGAACTCGATTCCGTCGCCCACGCCAGATCGATTCGCCTCTTGGATTTCGTCTTGCCGGAACATCAGCAGGCCTTTTGGCATCTGCACGAACGGGTAATGCGCGGCGAGTCGGGCACCCTGGAATTCGAGGTGCGCGGACTGCGCGGCGCACACCGTGTTCTGGAGACCCACGCAGCGCCTATGCATGATTCGAACGGTGTAGTACAAAGCCTGCTCGGCGTCACCCGGGATGTCACCGAGCGGGCGGTCTCAGCGAAACGCATTGAATATCTAGCGAATTTCGATCGCCTCACCGGACTGCCAAACCGCAATGTCCTGACTGATCAGCTGAAAGAGGCGCTCCATCACGCCCGGCAGGAAAATCAGTCGCTGTGCATCCTGTTCGTGGATCTGGACCGCTTCAAGGACATCAACGACACCCTGGGTCACGGTAGGGGCGATGCCTTTCTTGCGCAGGTGAGTCAGCGCCTGAAATCGATCCTCCGTGAGGGCGATCTCGTGTTTCGCCATGGCGGCGATGAATTCGTTCTCGCTCTACCGGACAGCGGCGCGCGCTCGGCGGCACGCGTCGCGGAAAAGATGCTCGCGGCCATCTCCAAGCCGTGCATGATCGATGGTCACGAGCTTCGGGTCACCGCATCGGTCGGCATCGCAATTTTCCCGCATGACGGCACCGATCACGACACGCTCTTCCGCAATGCCGACACGGCGATGTACTGGGCCAAGCGCGCTGGTCGAAATGCATTTCGCTTCTTCACGGAAGAGATGCAGGAGCGCGCAGCGCGAAACATGGCTTTGACTCACGCCATGCATCGGGCGCTGGAATTCAATCAGTTCGAGCTGCATTACCAGCCACAATTCGAGATCCACAGCGGACGCATCGTCGGCGTGGAGGCGCTGCTGCGATGGAGTCATCCGGAGCTCGGAAATGTCTCGCCGAGCGAATTCATCCCGGTCGCGGAATACAGCGGGCTCATCCTTCCGATCGGAGAATGGGCCCTGCGCACCGCCGCCGAGCAACAGCGGCGCTGGATGCTGGCCGGCCACGAACCGATGATCGTGGCGGTAAATCTCTCCGCCGTGCAGTTTCGGGATCGAAACCTGCCGGATCTCGTCGCCAAGGTCCTCGCAGAGACCCGCCTGCCCGCTGAATTTCTGGAGCTCGAGCTCACCGAAAGTGCTGCGATGCATGACCCTGAGGCTGCATTTTCGATCATGGAGCAGCTGCGGCGCCTCGGGGTGCGCATCTCGCTCGATGACTTTGGCACGGGCTATTCCTCCTTCGATTACCTCAAGCGCTTCAACATCTACAAGATCAAGATTGATCAATCCTTCGTGCGGGAGATCTCGTCACGCGAGGAAGACCGGGCGATCGTCAGCGCGATCATCAGCGTGTCCAGGAATCTCGGTTTGCGTACGATCGCCGAGGGCGTCGAGACGCGCGAGCAGCTGGCCTTTCTGTCCGCTCACGACTGCGACGAAGTTCAAGGATACTATTACTGCAAGCCGCTGCCGGCAGGGGAGCTCGACGCCTTCTTACGCAGCCTGGCATGAAGGGTGACGCTCGAGAATCCGCACGCACGGCGCGCACCTCTGCGATACGCACGATCGGGATTCAGCTCGAATCAGTCGGACCAGAAGCCCCTGCGGTGAGGACCGTGTCCGATCCGGCTGCACGGAGCATTCCGTACACGCCGTACATCTGCGCATCGACGGAAATCGCGTCTCACGGTGCTCGTGATGCCAGCGTACGCAAGCCGACTCGATGCACATACTGCAACAGCATGATCGTCTTGCCGTCCTGGATCACGCCCGAATCGATGAGCCCGAGGGCATCGCTGAGACCCATTTCGACGATCTCGATGTCTTCACCCTCGTCCGCCGCGCCACCTCCGGAGGAAACGCGGTCGTGATCTTCGTATTCCGCCACGAAGAAGTGCAGCCGTTCCGTTACTGAACCGGGGCTCATGTACGCCTCGAATACCTGCCACGGCGTACGCACCTTGAGGCCCGTCTCCTCCTGTGCCTCTCTCATGATGCAGGCCGCCGCATCTTCGCCGTCGAGCAGCCCGGCGCAAGTTTCGAGCAGAAGTCCGTCCCGGCAGCCGTTGAGGTATGCCGGCAACCGAAACTGCCGGACCAGCAGCACTGTCTCTCGCTTAAGGTTAAACAAAAGGATGACGGCGCCGTTGCCGCGATCATAGACTTCGCGCGTCTGACGTTGCCAGACACCGTCTCGCCGCCGGTAGTCGAACGTGAACTTGCGCAGCACATACCAATCGTCGGCCAGCACCTCCTCTTTGACGAGTCGGATGCGTTCCGCGGAGACGCAGGTCGTCGCGCTCATTCAGGCGGCCTCCGAATGGTCGGGAATGGCGGCAATGTCGAAATAGATCCTCAGTCCGAGCGCCCGAGCGCGCTGTACGTCGAGGTCCGCGCCGGTCGATTCCCCGGGAATGCGCAGAACCGCGTCGCAGCGCGACAGCAATCGGTGCGCCACGGGATATTGATAGGCGCGAAACACCTCATCGCCGCTATCCCGGCCGCCGGCGGCGCGAATGATCGGCAAGGCCAACCACTCGCCGATCAACGGCACGTGACCCCGCTCGTAGATGGGCAGCGCGAAACTCTCGAGCCGCTCGCGATTCGCCTGAATCTTGTCTCGATCCCCTCCGGTCCCGGAGGTGTATGGACCGCTGATCATGATGAGCATCGGTTGAGTATCAGGCATCGGCCCAAGGGTACATATTCGTGCAGTTTCGTGCAACCTCGTGTATATTCACGCAGTGCCGATGCAGAGATGCCCACCGTGCTGACCGCCCAGCGAAAGAAACTCATCATCGCCCGCCTGACCCAGGACGGCCAGGTCATCGCACGGGAACTCGCCTTGGAGTGGGCGGTTTCCGAAGACACGATCCGGCGCGATCTGCGTGAGCTCGCCGCCTCCGGGCGGGTGCGCCGCGTACACGGTGGAGCGCTTCCGGCATCGCTGGCCGACGGCGATCTGCACGTCCGCGAATCGGTCTCGATTGCGGAAAAGGTCTCATTGGGTCGCGCGGGTGCGGCCCTGATTCAACGCGGCCAGGTCGTCATCCTGGACGGAGGGACGACCGCCATCCAGATCGCCCGACATCTCGACCCCGGCCTCAGCGCAACCGTGGTGACGCACAGCCCGAACGTCGCCGTGGAGCTCGCCGCGCACCCCGGCATCGAGATCCTCATGCTGGGCGGACGATTGTTCAGGCACTCCATGGTGAACACCGGTGCGGCGTTGTTGGAGGCCGCATCGAAGCTCCGGGCCGACCTGTATTTCATGGGCGTGACCGGCGTGCATCCGAAGGCGGGGTTGAGCACGGGGGACGCCGAAGAGGCTGCGGTCAAGCGAGCCCTCCACGAGCGCTCAGCTGAAACGATCGTTCTCGCATCGTCCGAGAAACTGCTCGCCGCTTCGCCATTCGTCGTCACCGCGCTGCCCGAGGTCGCGGCCGTCATCGTTCCGGCCTCGACGCCGGCCCGCGTCATCGGTGCAATCAAGTCCGGCGGCGTCACGGTGCAGCAGGCCCGGTAAGGCTCGCGGGGGCAGCCAACGAGGGGAACGCGCCGCCTCGCCGTGCCGAGTCTCGGCGGGCGCCGTACACGCGCGCACGACGACATTACAGGCGTCATGCGTTCGGGTGCGGATGGATTCCCGGTTTGTCCCGCCCCGCCCCACCCAAGCCCCCTTGGCCACCGGGCCGCGGCCCATCCTCTCGAACTGCGCCGAGTCCCCCGAGTTGCAGCACCTGAAC
>JAKADE010000189.1 GCA_021820785.1 Pseudomonadota bacterium | reverse complement strand
AGCTGGGTCGGGGTCACCACGTCGATGGGGGACAGAGAGGTCGCCTCGGTGACGCCGACTTCCCGCGTACCGGTGACGATGACGGTGTGCAGCGCCGAGCGGGCCCGCTGCAAGTTCACGACCGCATCGCTCGGCGGCGGGTCCGCGGGCGGATCGCCCGCCGGGTCGCTCGGCGGATCGCTGCGCGAACCGCCGGCGGTAAACGCCGCGGCGTACATCTGCGGCGGGTCGTTCTGGTGCGCAAGTGCCCCTGCGGGCGATGCATTCGGGGGACGGATTTCAATGACGTTCGTGTTCAGCCGCCGGTACGTCAGGTGCGTGCCGCCGAGCATGCGATGCAGCGCATCGTCGATCGTGACCTTGCCGCGCACCGCCGGCGCCTCGTGGCCTTCGGCAAACTTCGAGAAGAAGATGATCTGGATGCCGCTCTGGCGCGCCAATTCCTGCAGCGCCGCAGCGAGCGGCTGGCTGCTGATGGCGAGCTGAAAGGTACGGGCCGGAGCGGCGCTGGCGAGCGGCGCGGCGCCGATCAGGCACAGCAGCGCAGCGAGCGCGGAAAGCGGGAACCGTCGACGATACATAGAACCTCCCCGATGACGACTTGGCGGCATTTAATGCTCGTTTTGATATGTAGAGCGCTTGCGGCCGCGGTTGGCCCCCTCCCCTGCAGAAAAATAGCAGCCGCCGCGGACTTCAGCCGCGAGGCGAATTCACGCGCGGGTGAGCCGCGCTCACCCGATGGACGCGTCGCAGGGTCACGACGCTCATGCCATCGGCGCGGCGGCGAATCCGCACGCCCGGGACGTCGGAGAGAAATTCGAGCAGCGATCCGGGGTCATCCAGCTGGATCACGCCCGTCACCTGGCGGGCGCGCAGCCGCGCGCTGTCGATCAAGATGCGCTGACGGCCATCGCGGTCGAGCTCATCGACCACCTCGCCGAGCGGACGGTGCTCGAACACGAGCTGCCGGCGCGTCCACGCCGTCGTCGCCGCCAGGTCACTCACCGGGCGCGGCGCGCTCATGCCGTGCGGCGTGATGAACACCTGCTGCGCCACGCCGAGAATGAGCGCGCCCGCTGGCGCCGGAAAGTGCTCGAGCCGAGGCCGGACCCGCGGCACCGCGCCCGTCGGGGGCGAGAAGGGAGTGACCGGTACCGGCAGACGGGCCTGCTGGTCGCTCATGACTGCCACGCGGCCCTGCAGCACCGTGACCGCCGCATAGCGCGGGCGAAGATCAACGTTGAACTCGGTACCGATGGCCCGCACCACGTCGCCGTCGGCGTGCACGTCGAAGGGTCGCGCCGGGTCATGGCTGACCTGGAAGAGCGCCTCGCCGCGCAGTAAATGCAGCACGCGGCGGCGCTTGCGCAGATCCACCTCGACGGCCGAGCCGGAATTCAGCGTCACCCGCGAACCGTCGGCCAGCAGGATCGACCGTTGCTCACCGGCACGCGTGCGGTAGATCTGCACCCCGCTAGGTATCCACAGCCAGGCACCGAGCGCGCCCGCCAGCGCCAGCGCGGCGGCAGCCCCGGCCGCCCACCGAGCACGGGGGCGCCGCGGCGCCCCGGCCGGCGCCGGGCCGCGGCTCTGCACCGGGGGAGCGGCGGGCGCGAGGGGCACCGGCCGGGTCGAGGCCCGGGCCGCTTCGATCAGCGCCTCGACCGAGGTGTCCGGCCAGCGGACCGTGCCGGCGCGCAGTGTGCCCACCAGCCGCTCGACCTGCAGGTACGCCTCGATGCGCTCCGGGGAGCGCGCCACCCAGGCCAGGAACTCGCGCCGCTCCGCGGCGGTTGCACCCTCCCCGTGCAGCAGCACCCACCAGTGCGCCGCGTCCTCGCTCCACTGCCGGCTGTCGTCCGTTGAACGCATCGGATTACTCATCGAGTACGGCGCGCAGTTGCTCGTAGCCGCGTGCCAGGTAGCGCCGCACCTGACGCAGCGTCAGCTCGAGTTCCTGTGCGATTTGCTTGTACGTATGCTCATCGCGCAGGCGCAGCAGTATCACCGCCCGCATCATCGGGGACATCCGCGCCAGCTGCTGGTTCAGCCGCTGCTCGGACAGTTTCGCATCCAGGGTGAGCTCGGGCAGGCACTCATCGACGACGGCATCGCCCTCCTCGGTGCCGAGCGACTCCGTCGGCGGGAATTCGCGCCGCCACTCGGCCACCACGTGGCCGGCGACACGCATCAGGTAGGCTTGGGGATTTCGCACCTGCAGCAGGTCCGGGGCGCGCAGCAGCCGCAGGTAGATCTCCTGGGCGAGATCCTCGACCTCCACCGACGAGCGGACGCGGCGCCCCAGAAACTGCAGAAGACTGCGATTCCAGCGCCGCCGCCAGCCGACCAGTACGGTCGCATTCGTCATGTTCGCTCACGCCCTCCGCGCAATCGCGGGCCTCCAGGATCAATAGAGCGCTGAGAGCGGCGCGTGGCCCCCCGCCCGGCGCAAAAAAACCGTGCCGCGACGCTACCGGAATTCTCCCTGGCGGACAATGCGCCCCCGCGCCGCCCGGGTGGCAGCACGCGGTGAAGCCGGTAGACTCGAGGAAAATCAATCCGATCCAGGGGGGGTCATGTTCCGCGCGTTCAAAGTCATCGGATTCTGTGCTCTGCTGTCCTGTACCGGCCTCGGGCTCGCGGCCGCCGCGGGCAGCACCGCCCGTCCCGCCGCAGTCGCCCTGCACCAGCTGTTTCGGACCGAGTGGCAGCGCGAGATGCGCGAGCATCCGCTCGAGGCCTCGGGCGACGGCTTCCATCAGTACGACGGCAAGTGGGCCGACATGAGCCTCGCGTCGCTCGCCCGGGAGCACCGGGAGGACCTCCAGACGCTCAAGCGCCTGGCGGCCATCCCCCGTAGCGAGCTTGATCGCGAGGACCGCATCAGCTACGACCTGTTCAAGCACCGCTACGAGATGCGGGTCCAGGGCTACGACCTGAAGACCTACCTGATGCCCATCAACGAGCTGTGGGGCATCCAGACGCTGCGCACCCTGACGCAGACTCTGCGCTTCCGGACCCGCGCCGACTACCGGCATTACCTCGAGCGCCTGCGCACGTTCATGCCGTACATGGATCAGACGATCACGCTGCTGAAGCAGGGAGTCAAGGCGGGCATGACCGAACCGCGGGTGGTGATGCAGGGCGTTCCGGCCCAGATCGCCGCCAACATCGTCGCCGATCCGGCTGCGAGCCCCTTCTACGCGCCGTTTCGCAAGATGCCCTCGGTCATTCCGGCGGCCGAGCAGGCTCGGCTGCGCGCCGAGGCCCGCACCGCGATTGCCCAGGTGATCACGCCGGCATACCGCAAGCTGCAGCAATACTTTGATCAGGACTACCTGCCGCACTGCCGCACGAGCATCGCCGCCGAAGCACTGCCCGATGGCAAGGCGTACTACGCCTACATGGTGCGCAAGTACACGACGACCGATTTGACGCCGCACCAGATCCACCAGATCGGCCTGAAGCGCGTCGCCCAGATCCACGCACAGATGCAGCGCGTGTTCGACCGGATCGGCTTCAAGGGCACCTACCGGCAGTTCGTGCACTACCTGCGCACCAACCCGCGCTTCTATTACAAGCATCCGGCTCACCTGCTCGAGGCCTACCGGGCCGCAGCCATGCGAGTCAATCCGCTGCTGGTGAAGTACTTCCCGGTGTGGATCCTGCCGCGCGTCCCCTACGGCGTGCGCGCCATCCCGGCCTCGCTCGCGCCGGATACCTACCCGGCATACTCGGTCCCGCCGAGTGGCGACGGCAGTGTTGCAGGCTACATCGCCGTGAACCTGTACAAGCCGCAGAGCCGCCCGAAATACGACATCCAGGTGCTGGTCTGCCACGAAGGCCGGCCGGGGCACCAGCTGCAGATCCCGATCGCCATGGAACTGAAGGGACTGCCGAATTTCCGCCGTTTCGACTACTACAGCTCCTACGGTGAGGGCTGGGCGCTGTACACCGAGTCGCTGTGCGGCCAGATGGGTCTGTACAACAATCCGTACTCCAAGTTCGGCTACCTCGACTGGCAGATGTGGCGCGCGGTGCGCCTGGTGGTCGACACCGGCATCCACTCCGAGGGCTGGACGCGCGCTCAGGCGGTGCGCTATTTCGAGCAGAACACCGCGCTCAGCACCCAGAACATCAACACGGAAGTCAACCGCTACATCGCCTGGCCGGGTCAGGCTCTCTCCTACATGATCGGTCAGATGGATATCTTCCATCTGCGCAAGCAGGCGCAACAGGCGCTCGGCGCGAAATTCAACATCAAGGAATTCCACGCCGCGATCCTCGAGCACGGCGCCATGCCGCTCACCGAACTGAACCACGTGATCGACCGCTGGATCCGCAACCGCCAGGCCGGCAAACCCATGCGCCGGCCGGCCGGCCGCTGACGGCGCGGCATCCCCGGGGGCCCGCCCTCCGGGGATGCCGCTGCAACGGGATTTTCTCCCGGCACTCGCCGGGACGACCGCCAACACGGACGTGAGTTCAATTCGTTCGGCACACGTCCGAATCGACGTCCGAATCGACGTCTGTATGCACTTGCCACCCAACCAAGGCGCGCGCAGAATCCGAGGCATTAGATCAACTCCAATTGACGGGGTCCACCGACGGGAGCGGCCGCCCGCCCTCCTGATCTGCCACTGAGGATTGCTGCATGACGTTGAAGAGATTCGCCGGCGCGCTCGGCGCCGCGTTGTCCCTATTTGTGCTTTCACACGGCGCCCAGGCTCAGACCAGCGGGCCGGTACAGGCGCTGATCCGCTACCCCAGCCTGCACGGCAGCACCGTGGTGTTCGAAGCCGGCGGAGCCGTCTGGAAGGTGCCCGTGCAGGGCGGCGAGGCCGTACGCCTGACCGCCGATTCCGGCTATGACTCCCATCCGGTGATTTCACCGAACGGTCAGTGGGTGGCGTTTACGGGCTGGTACCGCGGGAACACTGACGTCTACGTCGTCTCCATCGACGGTGGGCCGGTCCGACAGCTCACCTGGCGTTCGGTCAACCAGCCGAGAAATGGCCGGATCACCACGTTGCCCGACAACGTGGTGATCGGCTGGACCCCCGACAGCCGTGACGTCGTGTTCCTGTCGCGCCGCGCGAGCTTCAACCCGCAGATCGAGCGCGCCTTCGAAGTGCCGGTCACGGGCGGTCTGCCGACCGTGCTGCCGATGCCCTGGACCGGGCCGCTCTCGTTCAATGCCGCCGGCACCTCGGTGGCGTACAACAAGCTCTCGCGGATCCTGCGCGCCTTCCACCGCAAGCATTACTTCGGCGGCCAGGCTGGCGACATCTATACCTACGACCTCAGCACCGGCGCCAGCACCCGTCTGACGCATTGGAAGGGCGAGGACACCTACCCGATGTGGGTGGGCCACACCCTGTACTTCGCTTCGGACCGTGGTCCCGGCGGCGTGCTCAACCTGTGGGCAAAGAACCTGAGGACCGGCACGCTGCGCCAGATCTCACATTTCTCGACCTATGATGTGGACTGGCCGAGCGCCGGCAACAGCGGCATCGCCGTATCCGATGGCGGCCGGCTGTACGTGTACTCGTTCGCGACGCACCAGCTGGCACCGGTTCACGTCACCGTACCGCTGAGCGGCACGCATACCCTTCCGTATGAGTTCGCTGCAGCCAAGATGATCCGAGCCGCCGACGTGGCGCCGGACGGCAAGCTCGCCGTATTCAGCGCTCGGGGCGCGCTGTTCACCGTGCCTGTGAAGTACGGGCACACCACCGACCTCAGCACCCGCGTGGCGAGCAATGACAAAGTCCCCGCGTGGTCGCCGAACGGCAAGTGGATCGCTTATGTCCGCGACGACGGTCAGAGCAGCGAACTCATGGTTCGCGCGGCCGACGGACACGGCGCCCCGCGCGTCCTCGCTCCCAAGGGTACGCTGAGCTAT
>JAKADE010000188.1 GCA_021820785.1 Pseudomonadota bacterium | reverse complement strand
GACGCCGAGGCGAAGAGCGATTCGGAGTCCAAGGCGCTGGTGCAGCTGTTCATGAAGCAGCTCGACGTCGACGAGGACGTCGCGACCATCCTCGCCCAGGAGGGATTCTCGACCATCGAGGAGATCGCCTACGTGCCGCAGGGCGAGCTCGCCGGGATCGCGGAGTTCGATGAGCAGATCGTCAAGGAGCTGCGCAACCGCGCCCGCGACGTGCTGCTGACCCAGGCGATCGCGAGCGAGGAGTCGCTCGAGCAGGCGATGCCGGCCGACGATCTGCTCGGCCTCGAGGGCATGAGTCCGGATCTGGCGCTGGCGCTGGCGCGCCGCGGCGTGCGTACGCGCGAGGATCTGGCCGAGCAGTCGCTCGACGATCTGAATGATATCGAGGGATTGACGCCGGAAGCGGCGGGCAAGCTCATTATGACTGCGCGGGCTCACTGGTTCGCGCCCGGTCAATGACCGGGGGAGTGCAAGACGTATGGCGGAAGTGACCGTAGCCCAATTTGCCGAGGTCCTGAAGGTACCGGTGGACCGGCTGCTCGTGCAGCTCGATCAGGCCGGTATCCAAGTGAACGGGCCGGACGATCACATCAGCGACGATGCGAAGCTCGAGCTGCTGACGCATCTGCGCCGCAGCCACGGCGAGACCGAGCAGAGCAGCGATGCGGCGCCCCGGCGCATCACGCTGCGACGCAAGACGCAGAGTGAGCTGAAGCTGGCGAGCGCGCAGGGGCGCGCGCGCACGGTGAACGTGGAAGTGCGCACCAAGCGCACCTACATCAAGCGCGACGTGCTCGAGGAGCAGGCGCGCAAGCAGCACGACGAAGTCGAACAGAAGCGTCGCGAGGCCGAGGAGGCCGAGCGTCTCGAGCAGGAGCGTCTCGAGCAGGAGCGGCGCGAACACGAGCGGCTCGAGGCGGAGAACCGCCGCCGCATCGAGGAAGAGGAAGCAGCGCGCAAGCGCGCCCAGGACGAGGCCCGCCGTCAGGCCGAACAGCGCGCCGAGGAAGATGCCCAGCGGGAGCGCGACCGGGAGCGCGACGAGCGCGAGCGTCACAGCCGCGAGGCGGCCCGTGCGAGCGAGCCGGCGCCGCCGCCGGCACCGGCACCGGTCGCGGCGCCGCCGGCGCCGCCGAAGGCCAAAGACCTTCCGCCGGCCCGACCGGCCGGCGGCCACCGGCCGGCGGCCGACGACAAACACACCCGCTACGGGCGCGAGGAACTGCACGTTGCCTCCGATGTCAGCTCGCGCATCAAGAAGCGCCGGCCGCTGAAGTCGCGTGCCGTGCGCGGCTCGAGCGAAGCCCGGCATGGCTTCGAGCGTCCGACTGCCCCGGTGGTGCGCGAAGTGACCGTTCCGGAGACCATCACCGTGGCCGAACTGGCGCAGAAACTCGCGGTGAAGGCGCCGGTGCTGATCAAGACGCTGATGAACCTCGGCATCATGGCGACGATCAACCAGCCGCTCGACCAGGACACCGCGGTGCTCGTGGTCGAGGAGATGGGCCATACCGCCAAGCCGATGCAGGAGGCGCAGATCGAGGCCGACCTGCAGGGCGTCGGCGGCGAGCAGACCGAGCTCGAGGCGCGTCCGCCGGTCGTCACCGTCATGGGTCACGTCGATCACGGCAAGACCTCGCTGCTCGATTACATCCGCCGCGCCAAGGTCGCCGCGGGCGAGGCCGGCGGCATCACCCAGCACGTCGGGGCCTATCACGTCGAGACGCCCAAGGGCGTCATCACCTTCATCGACACGCCCGGTCACGCCGCCTTCACGGCAATGCGTGCGCGCGGCGCGAAGGCCACCGACGTGGTCATCCTGGTGGTGGCCGCCGACGACGGCGTGATGCCCCAGACCATCGAGGCGATCCAGCACGCCCGCGCCGCGGGCGTACCGATCGTCGTGGCGGTGAACAAGATCGACAAGAGCAGCGCCGATCCGGATCGCGTGCGCCACGAGTTGTCCAAGCAGGAAGTGATCCCCGAGGAGTGGGGCGGACAGAACATGTTCGTCAACGTCTCGGCGCACACCGGCGAGGGCATCGATGCGCTCCTCGAGGCGGTGCTGCTGCAGGCCGAAGTGCTCGAGCTGCGCGCCCCGCGCACCGGGCTCGCCAGCGGCGTGGTCATCGAGTCGAGCGTCGAGAAGGGCCGCGGCGCGGTGGCCACGGTGCTGGTGAAGAAGGGCACCCTGAAGCTCGGCGATCCGATCATCGCCGGGACCGAGTTCGGCCGCGTGCGCGCACTGTTCGATGAGACCGGCAAGGCGGTCGAGGATGCCCCGCCGTCGATGCCGGTCGTGGTGCTCGGTCTGTCGGGCGCCCCGAACGCCGGGGAAGAAATCCTCGTGCTCGAGAGCGAGCGCAAGGCGCGCGAAGTGGCCACTTACCGCCAGAGCAAGTCGCGCGACGTGAAACTCGCGCGTCAGGCGACCCGCAGCGAGGACGTGTTCTCGCAGCTCGGGGAGGGCAAGGCCGGGTCGGTCGCGGTCGTGGTCAAGGGCGATGTCCAGGGCAGCGTCGAGGCGCTGCGCGAGTCGCTCGAGAAGCTCTCGACGCCCGAAGTGCAGGTCAAGCTGATCGCCAGCGGCATCGGCGGCATCACCGTCTCGGACGTGCAGCTCGCGGCGGCCTCCAAGGCGCTGATCATCGGCTTCAACGTGCGCGCCGACTCCGGGGCCCGCGATGCGATGAAGGAAACCGGCGTCGAGGTGCGCTACTACAGCATCATCTACGAAGTCATCGACGATGTGCGCCAGATGATGACCGGGCTGCTGCAGCCGGAGATCAAGGAGCAGATCGTGGGCGTGGCGCAGGTGCGCGACGTGTTCCGCTCGAGCAAGTTCGGTGTGGTCGCCGGGTGTCTGGTGACCGAGGGCGCCGTGAAGCGCAACAACCCGATCCGCGTGCTGCGCGACAACGTGGTGATCTTCGAAGGGGCGCTCGAATCGCTGCGCCGCTTCAAGGACGACGTGGGCGAAGTGCGGGCCGGCACCGAGTGCGGCATCGGCGTGAAGAACTACCAGGACGTGCGCGTCGGCGACCAGATCGAGTGCTTCGCGCGCGTCGAGGTGGCCCGGACGCTGTAATGAGCTCGGCCAGCCCCAGAGTCCGCCGGATCGAGTCGCAGCTGCAGCGCGTGCTGGCGGCGCTGATCGCGCGCGAGGTCAAGGATCCGCGCGTCGGCAGCGTCACCGTCACCGCGGTGCGGCTGTTGCCCGACATGAGCGTGGCGCGCATCTACGTCGCGCCGTTCGCCTCGCAGCACCCGTCCGAGGAGGTGCTGCGCGGGCTGACGCATGCCGGGGGCTTTCTGCGCGGCCAGGTCGGGCGCGAACTCGGCCTGAGGCATGCGCCGCGGCTGGAGTTTCTGCTCGATGACACCGCCGAGAAGGCCGCCGAGCTCACCGGGTTGATCGATCGGGCGCGCGCCGAAGACCAGGCCAAGCACTGAGCCGATGCCCAGCGGGATCGTGCTTCTCGACAAGCCCCTCGGGCTCTCGTCGAATGCCGCGCTGCAGCGCGTGCGGCGGCTCTTCGGGGCGGCCAAGGCCGGCCATGCCGGCAGCCTCGATCCGCTCGCCACCGGGATGCTGCCGATCTGCCTCGACGAGGCCACCAAGATCGCCGGGGAGATCCTCTCGAGCCGCAAGCGCTACCGCTTCGCCATCGCACTCGGGGCGCGCACGGCCACCGGCGACGTCGAAGGGGCGGTGATCGAGGAGGCGCCAGTGCCGCCGCTCGCCCCCGAGGCGCTCGAGGCGGCGCTCGCCGGGCTGCGGGGTCCGCAGCGCCAGGTCCCGCCGATGTACTCGGCGCTGAAGCGCGACGGGCGGCCGCTCTACGCGCTCGCGCGTGCCGGGATGACCGTGGAGCGCGAGGCCCGTGCCATCGAGATCTACGCGCTGACGCTGCTGCAGGCGAGTGCGCAGCGGCTGGAGCTCGCCGTGGAGTGCTCCAAGGGCACCTACGTGCGCGTGCTCGCCGAGGATATCGCCCGCGCGCTCGGCACCTGCGGGCACGTGGTGCTGCTGCGGCGCGAGTGGGTGGCGCCGTTCGAGCGAGAACCGATGCACCCGCTGGACGTCCTCGAGGCGGCCGACCCCGGGGCACGGGCGAGCCTGCTGCTGCCGGCCGACCGGCCGCTCGGGCACCTGGCGGCGGTTCACCTCGATGCGGCGCAGACCGGACGCGTGCGCCACGGGCAGGCGGTTCCGGTGAGTCACGAGGCGCGCGGCAAGGCGCGCCTGTACGATGCGGACGGCGCGTTCATGGGGATCGGGGAACTCGCCGCAGGCGAGGTGCATCCCCGCCGCCTCCTGGCCGCCGCGGCGCAGCCGCACTGAACGGCCCCACGTGGGACCGCGCAGATGCACCGCAGCGCCGGGGTCCCCGGGGTCTCTAGGGGCCCTGGGCGGTCACGGCCGGGTCGAGCGCCGCGAGCGCTCGCGCGGCGTTCATGTGACCGGTCTGGCGCAGCTCGCTCCCGCTGTAGCGGCGCGTGAACGGCGAGCAGGACCCGGGCCCGGGCGGTTCGGCGCCCCCCGCGCAGCGCGACGGCACGGCGGCGCTCACCCCCTGGGGGGCGGGCCCGGCCGCGCAGCCGCCCAGCAGCAGCGCGCCACCGAGGACGAGCAGGTAAAGGGGTCGAATCTTCATGGCCCGAGCATATCGCAGTGGTGAACTTGTGGCGAAGGGCCCTCCACGGGTAAAATTGCGGGCTTCCTTAAACGGGCATCTGATACAGTTACTTAGGACCGTCGTGCAATGGCTTTAACCAGCGAGAAAAAGAGCGGGATTCTGACGCAATACCAGCGCGGACCTGCGGATACCGGATCCCCCGAGGTTCAGGTTGCGCTGCTCTCCGAGCGCATCAATGGCCTGGGCGAGCACTTCAGCGCGCACAAGGGCGATCACGCCTCGCGGCGCGGGCTGGTGAAGCTCGTCAATCAGCGCCGCAAGCTCCTCGATTACCTCAAGGCGACCCAGCCGCAGACCTACCAGCAATTGGTCGAGCGCCTGGGACTGCGCCGCTGAACGAACACCAGGAGGGCCGCAGTCACTGCGGCCCTTCGTTATTTTCGTGCCTGGTGTTTGCCGCTGAACCTTTTTGCAATTCGAGGACTGGACCTTGAGCGTCAGCAAGTCATTTCAATACGGCTCCCACACGGTCACGCTGGACACCGGCGAACTGGCCCGTCAGGCCGACGGCGCGGTGCGCGTTTCCATGGGCGACACCGTGGTGTTGGTCACGGTCTGCGCGCAGAAGAAGCCGGCCGCCGGCCGTGATTTCCTGCCCCTGACCGTCAATTACGTCGAGAAGACCTATGCGGCCGGGCGCATCCCGGGCGGGTTCTTCAAGCGTGAGGGCCGGCCGAGCGAGAAGGAGACGCTGACCTCGCGTCTGATCGACCGCCCGATCCGTCCGCTCTTCCCGGACGGTTTCTTCAACGATGTGCAGGTCGTCGCCACGGTGGTCTCGCTCGACCCGCAGATCGATCCGGATATCGCCTCGCTGCTCGGGGCCTCCGCGGCGCTGGCGCTCTCGGGCATTCCGTTCAACGGTCCGGTCGGCGCCGCGCGCGTCGGCTGGAAGAACGGCGCGTACGTGTTGAACCCGACGCTCGCCGAGCTCGCCGAGTCGCAGCTGCACCTGGTGGTCGCCGGCACCGAGAAGGGCGTGCTGATGGTCGAGTCCGAGGCCAAGGGCCTCACCGAGGAGCAGATGCTCGGTGCGGTGGTGTTCGGGCACCAGCAGATGCAGACCGCGATCGGCGCGATCCGCGAGCTCGCCCGCGAGGCGGGCAAGCCGCGCTGGGAGTGGCAGGCGCCGGCCGAGAGTGCCGAGCTCGCCACCGCCGTCGCCGGCAAGGCCCGCGAGGCGCTCGCCCAGGCCTACACCATCACCGAGAAGCAGCAGCGCTACACCCGCGTCGGGGAGATCAAGCGCGAGACCATC
>JAKADE010000187.1 GCA_021820785.1 Pseudomonadota bacterium | reverse complement strand
ATCGGAACCAGAATTTTCTTGTACATTCGCAGGCTCTCCGCGTCGCAGTGGCGCACCGGAGCGGGTGTCAGTTCCGGCTTGCATCCACGGCGCAAGCATGGGCCGGAGGGATCTGCGCTCTCAATACGTAGTTGCCTCGCCACGACGCCCCCGTCGATCGATCGGTACGTATTGTCCGGCGCGTGCAAGCGACTACAGTGACCATCTGCGGCCGAACACGACCGGATGAGGCGATCATGCTCGATGAGTTTGTGACCTTGCCGCGCGTGGCGTACTTCTCGATGGAGATCGCACTGCGCAACGAGATTCCGACGTACGCGGGCGGTCTCGGGGTGCTCGCCGGCGATACGCTGCGCTCGGCCGCCGACCTGTCGCTGCCGCTCGTCGGGGTGACTCTCGTGAGTCGGGCCGGATATTTCCGTCAGGAGATCGGTGCCGACGGGGCACAGATCGAGCATCCAGCAGGCTGGGATCCGGCCCGCTGGGCCCATCCACTCGATGCCAAGGTGGCGGTGCGCATCGAGGACCGTCCGGTGTGGGTGCATGCCTGGCTCTACGTCATCGAGGGCCGTATCGGCGGCAATGCCCCGGTACTGCTGCTCGATACGGATCTGGCCGAGAACACTGCAGAGGACCGGCAGATCACCCACTATCTGTATGCCGGTGACGACGCCTATCGACTGAAGCAGGAGATGGTGCTCGGACTCGGCGGCGTGCGGATCCTGCGGGCGCTCGGGTTCGAGATCACCGCCTACCACATGAACGAAGGGCATTCGGCGCTGCTCGGCGTCGAGCTGATGCGCCGCTTCGCCTATCGCGCCGATGACGTCCGTCCCGGTGAGGCGCTGTACGACCTGCCGCGGGTGCGGGATCTGTGCCGGTTCACCACGCACACGCCGGTCGAAGCGGGCCATGACCGCTTCCCTTACGCACTGGTCAAGCGGCTCTTTGCCAGCAGCGTATACGGCTACAACAACCACAAGGTTCCCGAGCCGGATGCGCCGGGCGCTGAACACGGGCCGATCGACTTCAAGACCCTCACCGCGCTCGGCGGCGCGGACGAGCTGAATATGACGCAGCTGGCCCTGAACGTCAGCGATTTCGTCAACGGCGTGGCCAAGCGGCATGCCGAAGTGTCGGCGCGCATGTATCCCGGCTATGCAGTACGGGCGATCACCAACGGGGTGCATCCGTACACGTGGAGCGCGCCGAGCTTCCGTGAGCTCTATGACCGTCACATCGCCGGCTGGTGCCACGAGCCGGAACTGCTCGGGCGGGTGCACGGCATTCCGGCGGCGCAGCTGCTCGAGGCCCATGCCAAGGCGAAGCAGACGCTCCTGGAGGCCGTGAAGACGCTGACCGGCATCGGGCTCGATCCCCAGGTGGCCACCCTGGGACTGGCGCGACGGATGACGGCCTACAAGCGTCCCGAGATGCTCTTCACCGACCTGGATCGGCTGAAGGCCATCGCGCAGCGTCATCCGTTGCAGATCGTGCTGTCCGGCAAGGCCCATCCGCACGACGAGGAGGGCAAGCGCCTGATCGTGCGGCTGCACCAGTTCGCCCGCGAGTTGGCCGGAGTCGTGAGCGTGGCCTATCTGCCCGATTACGATCTGGATCTGGCGCTGTTGATGGTCTCAGGGGTTGACGTGTGGATCAATACGCCACTGCCGCCGCTCGAGGCCTCCGGCACAAGCGGAATGAAGGCGGCGTTCAACGGGGTGCCGAGCCTCTCGGTACTCGATGGATGGTGGATCGAGGGATGCATCGAAGGCGTCACCGGCTGGGCCATCGAGGACGCCGCATCGCTGTATCAGAAGCTCGAGCAGGTGGTGCTGCCACTCTACTACGACCCGGCCGGCGAGCGGCGCGAGTGGGTGCGGATCATGACCAGCGTGATCGGTGCCAACGCGGCCTATTTCAACAGTCAGCGGATGATGCGTCGCTACGCCACCGAGGCCTATCTGCGCTGAGGGTGTGCGGCGGGACGGTCTCGCGAACCCGAGGGGGCATCAGGGACAGTGCGGATGGTGCACTGCGGGCGCCTGTGCGACCTTGACGGCGTGGCACGGCCGGGATGCCGGCTGAAACCTGCCTCGAGAGGGTCGGCGGAATGGGCAAGACGAACTCGATACTGGCCGTGGCGCAGCATGCACCGTCGGATACGGTGCTGCTGGCAAAGGCGGCCGCACTGGCGCGCTCCTTCGGGTTCGGTCTGGAGCTGTTCATGTGCGATGCCGAGCAGGCGTATGCACTGAAGCACGATTACCAGACGAACGGGCATGAGAAGGCGCTCGCCGATTGCGTAGGGCGTGCCAAGGCGTACCTGGCCGAGCAGCGCAAGCTGATCGATCCGGCGGTGTCGGCCGTGACCATCGATGCCGCCTGCGAGAGTCCGCTGTATGAAGGCGTGGTGCGCAAGGTGGAGCACAGTCGCGCCGAGTTGGTCATGAAGGCCGCCGGCGGCATCGATCGGCGCGGTCACAGCGCGTTCGACGAAAATGACTGGCAACTGATGCGCACCTGCCCGGCAACGCTCGCGCTGGTGCGCAACCGTCATTGGCGTAAACGGTTGCGCATCGCCGCGGCGATCGACGTCTCGGATGAGGAAACCGCGGGCCTCGCGAGTTCCATCATCCGGATCGCCCGACGACTTGCGCTGGCGACCGGCGGGGAACTCGAGCTGGTGTACGCCGAGCGCATGCCCTCCGACAGCGTCGCGAGCCGCACTCGGGCCGCGCGATTGCGCGCGCTGGCCCGTCAGGCCGATCTCGACGAGCACCACGCCCACATCCTGGCCGGTACGCCCGAGCACGAGCTCGCCGCATTCGCCGCCGGACGCGACTACGACGTGATGGCGCTCGGGGCGCTGGCGCACCGCAAGCTCGCCATCGAGCTCGTCGGCAGTCTCACCTCGACGCTGGTCGAGGCGCTCGAGAGCGACTTCGTGCTGATCAAGCCGGACGAGGCCGTGGCGAGCGAGCGGATACCACGGCGCACGCGTGAAAGCACCGCTCAGGCGCTGCCACCGGCGGCGCGCACCGCCGCGGTGAACGCCTGGATGGGCGGGGCCCGCCCGACGCGTTGAGTCAGCTCGCGCCCCGGCGCGCTTCGAGTTCCTCCCAGCGCGCATAGCAGCGCTCGAGTTCCGCGCTGAGTGCATTGAGACGCTCCGCGTCGGCGCGGATCCGCGCGAGATCGCCGTTGTGGTAATCGGGCTGGCTCAGGCGCGCGCCGATCTCGGCCTGTTCACGCTCGAGTGCCTCGATCTGTCCGGGCAATGCGGACAGCTCGCGCCCCTCCATGTAGCCGAGGCGCGCGGAGCGGGCGGCGCGCCGGGCCGGCGCCGGTGCCGCCTCGGCGAGCACCGGGCTCTCGGTCGGAGGCTGCGGCGTGCGCGCCTGCGGCCGCTGCCGCAGCCAGTCGGTGTAGCCGCCCACGTAGGCGCGCCATTCGCCACCGCCCTCGGCGGCGATGGTTTGCGTCACGACGTTGTCGAGGAAGCGCCGGTCGTGGCTCACCAGCAGCAGCGTGCCGGAGTAGTCCTGCAGGCGTTGTTCGAGCAGCTCGAGCGAATCGATGTCCAGATCATTGGTCGGCTCATCGAGCACGAGCAGATTCGCCGGCCGCGCGAACAGACGCGCGAGGAACAGCCGGTTGCGCTCACCGCCCGAGAGCATGCGCACCGGGGACTTGGCGCGATGCGGCGGGAACAGGAAGTCCCCGAGATAAGTCATGATGTGCTTGCGCTCGGTGCCGATGGTGATCCAGTCCGAGCCGGGGCTGATCGCTTCAGCCAACGTGGCTTCGGGATCGAGCTGCTCGCGCATCTGATCGAAGTAGGCGACCTGCAGGTTGGTGCCGAGCCGCACACTGCCGTGTTCGGGCGTCAGTTGGCCGAGAATGATGCGCAACAGCGTCGATTTGCCGGCCCCGTTGGGGCCGATCAGGCCGACTCGGTCGCCGCGCATGATGCGCGTGGAGAACTCCGAGATCAGGGTGCGGCCGCCGAAGCTCTGGCGTACGTCGGTGAGCTCCGCGACCAGCCGTCCGGAGCGCTCGCCGGCATCGAGCGCGAGTTTGATGCTGCCCAACCGGTCGCGCCGCTCGAGGCGCTCCTGGCGCAGGCGCTCCAGTCGCCGCACCCGGCCCTCGTTGCGCGTGCGGCGTGCCTCGACGCCCTTGCGGATCCAGACTTCCTCCTGCGCCCAGAATTTCTCGAAGCGGCGTCGCGCGAGGTCTTCGGCGACCTTCTCGTCGTCGCGACGGTTCTCGTAGGCGGCGAAGTTTCCCGGGTAGGAGCGGATCACGCCGCGGTCCAGTTCGATGATGCGCGTGGCGATGGCATCGAGAAATGCCCGGTCATGCGTCACGATGATCGCCGCCGGCACCTTCTGGGTGAACGCCTCGAGCGTGGCGATGCCCTCGATGTCGAGGTGATTGGTCGGCTCATCCAGCAGCAGCAGATCGGGTCCGGAGGCGAAGGCGAGGGCGAGAGCAGCCCGTTTGCGCTCCCCGCCGGAGAGCGAGTGCGGGCTCTGGGCCCCGTCAAGACCGAAGCGCTGCAGGAACTCCGCCAGGCGTGAGAGCAGTTGCCAGCGCTCGCGGTCCGCGCCGTGCAACTCTTCGGTCGAGCAGGCGGCCGCGTGCGCGAGGGTGCGCGCGCGCTCCAGGAGGCTCTCGCTCACCGTGGCGTTGGGTGCAATCAGCGGTTCCTGCTCGACGTAGGCGATGCGCAGCCCCGAACGGCGCTGTACCTCTCCGTCATCGAGCATCGTGAGTCCGGCGATGACTTTCAGCACCGTGGATTTACCGGTGCCGTTGCGGCCGATGAACCCGAGTCGTTCGCCGTCTTGTACCGCCAGGGCGGCGCCATCGAGCAGGGCGTGCTCGCCAAAGGCGAGCTGCGCATCGCGAAGTGTGATCAGGGACATCTCATGCCACAGAAACCATGGACTCGCGGCCGACCGACCGGTATAGTCCGTTCCGCAAGACTATACAGGCGCCAAGCGGTCTGCGCCTGCCTCGCTCGCGGTCAAGCCGCTCCGGCTTCGCTTCGATTTCCCCCAACCACCCCCTCGCTCCGACCGCCACGGCCACAGAAATGGCTGATCCGCCGGCAGTGCCGACGCGGACGCCAGGCCGTTTGCGCGAGCTTGAATGACAGAGGTATTCATGTCGTTTTCCGACCTCGGGCTGCTGCCCGAGCTGCTGCGCGCCGTGCAAGAAAAAGGCTATTCGGCGCCGACTCCCATCCAGGCGGGCACTATTCCCGCCATTCTCGCCGGCCGGGACGTGCTCGCCGGCGCCCAGACCGGCACCGGCAAGACGGCGGCCTTCGTGCTACCGATCCTGCAGCGTCTGACGCAGGATGCCGCCCACGGGGCGCATCCGGCCCCGCGTGCGCTGGTGCTGACGCCGACGCGCGAGCTCGCGGCGCAGATCGCCGACAACGCCACCGGTTACGGCCGCTACCTGAAACTGCGCTCTGCGGTAGTGTTCGGCGGCGTCGGCATCAATCCCCAGATCGATCAGCTGCGCCGCGGCTGCGATCTGTTGATTGCGACACCGGGCCGGCTGCTCGACCTGAGCGAACAGGGCGCGCTGAACCTCAGCCGCATCTCCTGCTTCGTGCTCGACGAGGCAGACCGCATGCTCGACATGGGCTTCATCCACGCCATCCGGCGGGTACTGAAGCTGCTGCCGGCTCAGCGACAGAACCTGATGTTCTCCGCGACGTACTCCGAGGACATCCGCGCTCTGGCGCAGCGGTTTCTGCACGATCCGGTCAACGTCGAGGTGACGAGCCGCAATTCGACGGCCGAGCGCGTGACCCAGTCGCTCTATCGGGTGCCGAAGGAGAGCAAGCGCCACCTGCTGGCGCATCTGATCAACGAGGGCAACTGGCAGCAGGTGCTGGTGTTCACCCGCACCAAGCACGGTGCGAACCGGCTCGCCAAGCAGCTCGAGAGCGCCGGCATCAACT
>JAKADE010000186.1 GCA_021820785.1 Pseudomonadota bacterium | reverse complement strand
TGGCTCTCCTATATCCGAACCTGATCGCCGCAATGTCCGACCGGGCGCCGCCCCTCATTCGCGGCAAAGCCCTGGGCACGTACCGCTACTGGCGCGATACAGGCTACGCCATTGGCGCGCTGCTTCTGGGGTCGATCGCGCAGCTCGCCCACGCAGCGTTGCCGGCGTTTTGGATCACCGCGGCACTCGTGGGCGCCTCTGGCCTGTGGATTGCTCTCGCAGTGGAAGACAGCGGCAGGATGGTAAGCTAACCAACAGAAACAGAGGCCGCGGCAAGGTGCAGTGCCACGACGACAGTAGTCGGCAAACTCTATTCCTGGCCCACAAGCGAGCCCTTGCCGTTGCCGAAGAGTTCCAGCGACGGTTCGACGCCACGGTCAAGGCGACGAGGCAGGGAGGGAGGGCCAGTTCGACGTGGAGATCAATGGCGTGCTCGTGGAATCGCGCGGTCAGAGCTACCGGGAACATATGAGGCCCGTTCTGCCACCCAAGACCGCGACAACGATTGCCGTGATCGAGCGGCGGCGCGCAGCCTCGCAACTCAAGCAAATAGCGACAGCAACGCGCCGAGTGCTGCGCCGGCGAGGACTGATTACCGCGCCCGAGCGGGACGCTGCGTGCGCACCAGCGAATGAGCAATCAGCCGAGCGGCCCCAGAGCGCTACCGACGCGAAAGCCATCTGCCAGGGACACGGCACCTCTGTCGGTACTGCACCCGCAGGCGCGGCTACGCCGGGATGCCGTAGGTGATGCGTCCGAGCAGATCTTCGACGCGTTCAGCGCCGTCGGGGGTCTGCGCTACAAGAATGGGCCTCTCGCCCTGCAGCTCCCAATGCGGGGTCGTGAGAAACCGCGCGGCATCCTCCGCGAAAAGCTCAATAGCTTGAGCGCAGACTTTGGCGAGATGGGGCGGCAAATCAGACGAAGGCGCATTGAGCAATCTCGTCAGGCGAGTCAGCAGCTCGCCATCGCGTTCCCGCGCCACAGTCAGCTCCGCGAGGATCGCAGCGAGACTGGTGCATTCTTCGAGAGACATCGCCCCATCCTGACCGGAGTGTACCGAGGATCATAGCGCATCTGAGGCAGCTTTTTTAATGACTCATACACCCCCAACCCATGGTCGGAAACCGCGTGGCACCGCGCCGCGGATCACTGCGCGAGTTTGCCTTTTGAACCGAGCCGACTTGGGCTTCCGGGCAACGCACGCGATGGGCCCGAGGGGGACAGTGGGCATACATTGATCGATACGGGTTTTGGCGCTGGACCGGCTCATCGGGGCGGCCGTTCGAGCGGATGCGGCTGCAAAAGACCCTCGGCAGGGTGATCCTCGAACGGCTCCTCACTCCGCACGTAGGCGCGCAGCACATCGAGCGACTTGTGCCGTGATTGATCGGCCAGCGTGAAGATGCTGGCGCGTGCGAGGACCGCCGATGTCAGGAAGCCGCTTCTCAGACTCTGGCCGGAGTAGCGCTCGGCATCCAGACCCACTTTCGCCGCGAGGCGCTTCACGATGAGCGCGACGCTCTGGGCAGTGAGGCGCGATCGTCCCACCCGGTCGCCGCGGTGGAGGCGCCGGAAGAGCGGGCCGGTTGCGATGCCCGCGAGGACCTGCCAGTCGAGCACGGCCTGAACGGGACAGTAGGGCGAGTTGGGTACGCGCGGGATGGCGATAACCGCTCCCTCGCCCTCCTGGTCGGTCTTGGAGCTCGCAATCAGCACAGCGAGGCCTTGCGGGCGCGCGCTGAGATCCTCGGCATCGAGCGCGACGAGCTCCGAGCGCCGTAGCGCCCGGCGAAGCCGAGGAGGAGCAGCGCGCGATCGCGCAAACCCTTCATCGTCTGCGGTTCGGCAGCGTCCACCATCCGTTTCACCTCCCCATCGATCGCAGAGGCCTTCTGCGCCGGTGGGCGCTACCAAGCGCGGCGGATCCCGCGCAGGACCTCTGCGACCTCGATCGCATCGTGGGGCGAGAGGTGGTGTGCCCCGATGTGCATCAGGCGAATCGCTGCCAGGCGCCGTCCGAGCGTCGAGGGGGCGCGACCGAGTTTGGCTTCCGCCAACAAGTAAAGCGCCACCGGGAAGGCGGTGGCGGGGAGCGGAACAAGCTTGAGGGCCCGGCACCAGGCTTCAAATGCTCGCCAGTCAGCTTCATAAGCGCGGTAGGTGGAAGCGGCGCGGCTGCTACGGCCGTAGGCGGCGGCCTCGCAGGCCTCCTCGAGCGAGAGGATAGGGAGCGTATGCCGCGCGGCGCGGCGAGATGCGCGGGCGCGCGGATCGGTGTGCTGCCTTATCGGCGTGCTGTCGGTCGCTTGGTCGAGTCGTGTGGCCACGAGGTCGTGCGAGGCACGGGACTGGGTCAAAGGAACGGGCGACTGAGCCCGTCCGTGTTACGTATTCGCGATCGGGTCAGTGCGCTTGAGGGGTCAGCCGTGTCCTCCATGTCTCGAATGCAAAATCCTTGCACCATGGCGCGAGGAAGGGCAAGCTCATAAGTTGGATTAGAATCCGTGAAGCAGATGCCCCCTCTGCAGCAGGCGCGCCCGCGTGGCGCGCAAGGAGGTCAGCAACACACGCACCAACCGAATGCTTGAGCTGAACAATCCTGGTTCGGGGAAGAGGTGCAGCGGACCCGTACGGTGAGGCGTCCGGGCCCGCCGCGGCGACAGAGACGTTCTTCGGCGCATCTGTGGTCGCCCGTAGTATCTGCGCCTCCCTGATCCCGCGTCAAGAATCGGGCAGGTCCCCGAGGGTGTGATATTGCCCGCCGGAGCGTCGGACTCCCTCCCGCGTCTCGGGCGGCCGACTGGGGTTGCGCGTCCTGCGCGCTGCCTCGAAGGGGATCTTATGCAATCGAGCAACTCCCGCGCTCGGCGCCCGGCTGCGAACGACGGCGCAGCACGCGTACCAACTCCGGATCCGAACGCAGACACGGACGCAGCATCCCCGCCGGGCTCGGCGCATCCGGATGACATTCCGTACTCGCCGGGAGCGCGCCTTAGACTCGGGGCCATTCCGGTGCAGCTCGTGCACGCGCTCTCGCTCGAGCGGCTGCTGGTCAGGGACCTTCAGACAGGCGAGACGCGCATCGTCGCGCGCGCCGCGGTAGGAACGATCGAATCAAGCTCCGCAGAGCCAGATCCGCCCCGTGCCGCGGGCACAAATGTCAACGACGAACAGGTGGCTCGGCTAACCGCGCGTGAGGAAATGCTAAAGCCGTACCTCGGTGGACGCGCGCTGACTCGCAAAGAGGCACGACGCTTGGGCAATGCGTTGGGTGTTTCTGCTCGCACGGTGTGCCGATGGCTGCGGCGCTACCGACACGCTGGCGACATCACGGGTTTGATGCCGAGACCTCGGGGCGTGCAGTCGGGGCAACGCACGCTCGATCCGGCCGTGGACGCCATCATTCGCTTCGCCGTCGCAGGGAAGCTCAAGAGCACCGGGAACTGCTCGGTTCGCTCGGTGTACGAGGCGATTCGCGGCGACTGCGAGGCCATCGGCAAACCGGTGCCCGCACGCGCGACGGTCCTCAGTCGGGTCAAAGCGCTCAAGGCGGATCCGCAGTGTCTGCCTCCCGAGGTTGCCCAAGAGGTGCGCAGCCGGCGGCGCTTGGTGCGCGGTTCCGCTGAAGCCCCTCACGCGCTCTCCCGAGTGGAAATTGATCATACGCTCGTCGACGCACATATCGTTGACGCGCGGGATCGCGGGCCTTTGGGGCGCCCCTGGCTCACAATTGCGATGGATGTCTGCACGCGCGTCATCATGGGATTTGTGCTCACCCTCGAGGCGCCGAGCCGACTGAGTGTGGCGCTGTGCCTGCGGCATGCCATTTACCCGAAGGAGCAGTGGCTCGAGAGAGTCGGCGCGAGAGGGCCTTGGCCGGTATACGGCCGTCCGCGCTTGATCTACACGGACAATGGGGCCGAGTTCCGCTCGCCGTCGTTTCGGATGGGCTGCAAGCGCCAGCACATCGAGAACGGCTATCGGCCCGTTCGCACGCCGCGATTCGGCGGCAGCATCGAGCGCCTGATCGGAACGTTCATGCGACGCATGCGTCTCATTCCGGGCAACACGTTCAACGAAATTCTCGGCAAGCGCAGTCCCTTTCCGGCGCAGGATGCAGTTCTAACTCTCGAGGACCTCGAGCGCTGGTTCGCCAACGAGATCACCGCCTATCACCACGAACGCCATCGCACCCTCGGCATGACGCCTCTTGCCGCTTGGGAAGCCGTGTGGCGTACGCCGCACGGGATCGTTGTGCCCCCACACCCAGCCGACCCGCACACGCTCTTCACCGACCTCCTGCCGCATGCGCTGCGGGCGATCAAGCCGGTCGGCATCGACTGGCACTGCCTGCGCTATCGCAGCGATGCCGTGGCGCCGTACGTCGATCCCGACACCAAGCGCGTGATTCGCTTCGATCCGCGCGACATTTCCTCCGTATGGCTCGAGTTACCCGGGGGAGGACACCTGCAGGTGCCCTGGGTGAATGCCGCTTGGCCGCGCCTCTCGCTCTGGGAGTGGAACGAGATTCGCACGCGCGATCGGCGGCGCGCCAAGGGCGCTGACCCGGGACTCGTCCGGCAGTGTCTTGCGGAGAACGATGCGCTGATTGCCGAGCAAGCCGCCCAAGGACAGTTGCGGGCGCGCCGCCGCCGCGCCCGCGCAGCGCGCTGGCACTCGGAGGAAGCGAACCAGGAGGCTGCACCGGCACTTGAACCCCCTGCGCACCATCCGCAGCGCAAGCCGGGCAAACGCGGACGAAAAGCGCTGCGTCAAATGCTTCCATTGCCGCCGCTGCCGCGCACGCAACTCGAAGTGACCCGAACCTCGGTGGAAAGTGCCGTGCCGTTTGAAGTGTTGGAGTAGCGCCATGGCCCAGAACGCAATCCCAGGGCGAAGCGGGAAATTCTCCCAGCAGCGACCACAGGCAGCCACGCGCAAGTCGTCAGCGCGTCGAAAGTCTCAGGGAGCCGCCGGACGGTCGATCCCGGCGGGCATTCGCACGGCGAGGATGAGTGAGAAGGCCCGAGCGACCAACTGGGCGCACCTCGATCCGGCCATCCGCCCGATCGCGGCACAGAAGGATCTTGCTCGCGCACGCCACATCCTGAAAGACCTGTACGTGAGCCATCCGCCCGCGCAGCACGTTGAGCGGCAGATCGAGCAACTGATCCGACTCCCGCGGCGCATCCGCATGCCGGGACTCTTCCTCTGTGGCGAATCGGGCATGGGCAAGACGCATGTGTTGCGCCGCATCGAACGGCGTCACCCTGAACGGGACGACGCGACGACGAAGCGGCACATCCGCCCCGTGCTCTATGTGCAGGTGCCGGCGGGGCCCGATCTACGCACGCTGCGGCGCACCGTGATCGATGAGGCCAACATCCCCTTCCTCGATCATCCGTCAAAGCCGCTGCTGCAATCGGTATTGCGCCGGGGCCTCGCGGCCGCCGGCACCGAGCTCATCGCGCTCGATGAGATCCACAACATCGTGCACACCGAGGGTAAGCAGCGCAGGTGGTTGCTCGACTGGGTACGCTGTCTTTCGAATGAGACACAGCGGCCCATCGTGCTCGCAGGCACCGAGGAATTCGAATCGGCCATTCTCTCCGACCCGCAACTCTCGAGCCGATTCCCGATCGTGCGCCTGGCACGGTGGATGGAAGGTCCGGATCTGGCGGCATTCCTACAGGGTTACGAGCGCGCCTGTCCGCTGCGCCTGGCCTCGCATCTTTCGGATGGGCCCCTGATGCGCGCGCTGCTCGATGAGACCGAGGGTCTTACCGACACGATCGTCCGCTCGCTTCAGGCCGCAGCGCTGGTGGCCATCCGCGAGGGGACCGAGCGCATCGTGCCGGAGTATTTGAGCTGGTGGCGAGACCCGCCGCTGCTCGCGTACTACGAGGCAGGAGATGCGGAACAAGAGAGCCTTGCGTTGGCCAGAGCCTGGCTCAAGGATGAGCGACGTGGCGCACCGTCGCCCTCGGCGCCGGGGGTGCGGCGTTTTCGCAATCGTGCGAGCCT
>JAKADE010000185.1 GCA_021820785.1 Pseudomonadota bacterium | reverse complement strand
CAATCCCCAGATCGATCAGCTGCGCCGCGGCTGCGATCTGTTGATTGCGACGCCGGGCCGGCTGCTCGATCTGAGCGAGCAGGGCGCGCTGAACTTGAGTCGCGTCTCCTGCTTCGTGCTCGATGAGGCCGACCGCATGCTCGACATGGGTTTCATCCACGCCATCCGGCGGGTGTTGAAGCTGCTGCCGGCGCAGCGTCAGAACCTGATGTTCTCCGCGACGTACTCCGAGGACATCCGCGCTCTGGCGCAGCGGTTCCTGCACGATCCGGTGAACGTCGAGGTGACCAGCCGCAATTCGACGGCCGAGCGAGTGACACAGTCCCTCTATCGGGTGCCGAAGGAGAGCAAGCGCCACCTGCTCGCGCATCTGATCAACGAGGGCAACTGGCAGCAGGTGCTGGTGTTCACCCGCACCAAGCACGGTGCGAACCGGCTCGCCAAGCAGCTCGAGAGCGCCGGCATCAACTCCGCGGCCATCCACGGCAACAAGAGCCAGGCCGCGCGGGTGCGCGCGCTGGCGGATTTCAAGAGCCTGCGCGTCACGGCGCTGGTGGCGACCGAAGTTGCGGCCCGCGGACTCGACATCAAGGAGCTCCCGCACGTGGTGAACTACGAGTTGCCGAACGTGCCGGAGGACTATGTGCACCGGATCGGGCGCACGGCGCGTGCCGGCGCGAGTGGGGCGGCCGTGTCGCTGGTGTCACCGGACGAGGAGCCGTTGCTGCGCGACATCGAGCGGCTCCTGAAGCGTCCGATTGAAGCCACTGCTGTACCGGCCTTTCCGATTCTGAACATGCCTGCGGAGCCCGATCGGGGACCGCCGCGCGAGATGCATCGGGATCGGAGCGCCGGTAACGGGGGTGGGTACGGCAATCGCGGTGGCCGCGGCGGGTCTCGTCGTCCGCAACAGGGACAGCGTCCGCAGCAGGGACAGCGCCCGCAACAGGGACAGCGCCCGCAGCAGGGACAGCGCCCGCAGCAGGGACAGGGAGGCGGATCGGGCAGCCCTGAGCGGACTGCAGCGCCGCAGGACGGACAGCGTCACTCTGCGCATCGTCACGGGGAGTCTCACGGTTCGCGACCGGCTGGAGCGCCTCGCGGCGAGGGCGGCCGGCGCTTCGGCGGGGAGCGTCGTGGTTCGCGCACGCAGGGCGAACGAGGCAGCGCTGATGGCGGCTGGCGTCGTGCCTGAGTGAGCGGACGACACGCAGCGAGTCGGCCCTTGGACCGGCCCGCTGCGTGTCATCGATGCGGCCCACAGACGCGGCCCGCGGGCCTCGATGCCCCGGGCCGGCGCAGTGTGCCTGATCCTTACTGAATCGAGATTTCCTTCGGCTTTTTCTGTTCAGCCTTCGGAATGTGCACGCTCAGCACGCCGTCCTTGCTCTCGCAGCGGATGGCATCTGGCATGATGTTGTCGGGCAGCGAGAACGAACGGGTGAAGGTGCCGTAGGAGTTCTCCACGCGGTGGAATTTCTCGGTGGTTTCTTCCTTGTGCTGCTTGCGCTCGCCCTGGATGGTGAGCACGCCGTCGGTGAAGGTGACTTTAACCTCTTCCTTCTTCAGGCCCGGCAGATCGGCGCGCACCAGGTACTCCTTGTCGGTCTCGCTGATGTCCGCCGATGGCGACCACTCGAACGTGACGCCACCATCGTCCTCCACGGACAGGCGCGGTCCGCGCGGCATGCGCGGCATCATGCGGTTGAACAGGTTCTCGACGTCCGCGAACGGATCCCAGCGAATCAGGCTCATGGCGACTCTCCTGTGAATGAAAATGACGGTGTCCCGGCGCGGGACCCCGTAATGGTTGGGGAGTCCGGCCGTTCGTGTTATTCGGTCATTTACGTATCACGGGTCTCGAGCGGCGCTGCGTCATGCTTCGCCGGAGAGCGCGCTGCGCGGCGCTACAGCTCCAGATACAGCCGGCGCAGCCGCCGGGATTCATCCTGCGCCAGGGATTTCAGGATGTCCTCCAGCGGTTCAGGTTTGCCGAAGGCGTAACCCTGCGCGTAGTCCACGCCTAGTTTGCGCAGCGCCGCGGCAACGGCTTCGGTTTCGACGTACTCCGCAACCGTCTCCAGCCCGTGGCCCCGTGCCAGTTCGATGATGCCGCGCACCGTGGCTTCTGAGCGAGGGTTGGTGAGAATGTCACGCACGAACGAGCCGTCGATCTTCACGCGCGCGAAGGGCAGCGAGTTCAAGTAGGTGAGCGAATTCGCGCCGGTGCCGAAATCATCGAGTGCGAAGCGGCATCGCCAGGGCGCGAGCCGGCGGATCATGTCGGTGGCCTGGGCGAGGCTCTTCACCGCGGCCTGCTCGGTAATCTCGAGCGACAGGCCGCCGGGCGGCAGATTCGCCTCGGTCAGGTCCGCGATGAGCTGACGCAGATACTCTTCGCTGCCGACCGACTGCCCCGAGAGATTGATCGCGAACGTGACACCGCGCGTCTTCAACGTGTTCCGGTAGGTCGCTAGTGTCTGCACCGCACGGTGCGCGACCCAGCGGTCGATCGCGGGCAGCAGCTGGTAGCGCTCGGCCGCACCGATCAGGGGGCCGGGTGCGACGATGCCGCGTTGCGGATCGTTCAGGCGCAACAGGATCTCGTAGCCGCCGGGCAGATTGGGATTGCGCAGCGGCGCGATGCGCTGGGCATAAAGCGTGAGCCGTTCGGCTTTGAACGCTGCGCGCAACTGCCCGACGGCGGTGATGTCCTCGTGGCGGCGCAGCATGCTCGAATCTTCCACTGCGTAGAGTTCGACACGGTTGCGTCCACGCTTCTTTGCGCTCTTGCAGGCGAGTTCGGCGGCCGCAAGCGCTCGAGGCAGGCCCTCGGGCATGTCCACGAGTGCCGCGACACCGCAGCTGACGGAGACCTCGAGTGGGGCATCCGCGGGCCCGATGACCATCGCGCTGACGGCCTGCTGGATGCGGTTTGCGGCGGCAGCTGCACCCCGGGTGTCGGTTTCGGGCAGCACGACTGCGAATCGGTCGCCGGCAATCCGTGCTGCGAGTGCGCTTGCGGGCAGTTGGGGCGGGCCGAGGGTATCGGCCACGCGCACCAGCAGTTCATTGCCGAGCTCGAAGCCGTGCAGCTCATTGACGACGTCCATGTGGTCGACGTCGAGGTAGATCACGCTGCGCTCGGCGGGACCTGAGTCCTGCGGCACACGCCCATACATCTGCTCGAGTCCATCGCGGGTATACAGTCCGGTCATCAGGTCGAACTGCGCCGCGACCACGGTGGCGCTGCGCCGGCCGAGGTGTCGGGCCAGATACAGGTGCCGGTTCTGGAAGTCCGGGGCGTCGGCGGGATTGAAAAAGGCGAGCAGGCCGATGCTGCGTCCGTTTTCCGGTACGACGGGCACCGCGAGGAGCTTGCAGGGGACGATGTGGCTAGCGGAGCGTCCCGCACTGTTGACCAGCAGCGGGCGCTTCTGTCGCTGGGTCCAGGTGAGCAGGCCGGGCCGCGCTTCGGTCCAGGCCCGAAGCAGCGCCGAGGCGGCTTGCCGGTCCCGCTGATGCTCGAGGGTCAGGCGTTTCTCGGGCACATACAGCACGCCGAGCGCGCACTGCAGGCGCTCCGTTGCGGCAGCGAGCAGCTGCTCGAGCATCCGGTTCTCGTCCGACCCGCGGTGCAGATCACCGGTGACGTTGAACAGCCATTCGAGCTCGGCGGTGCGCTCGATCAGCGTCTGGAGCTTTTTGTTGCGGGGCTGGCGCGCGCTGAGTTCGCGGTTCAGGGAGTCGAGCACCGGTTTGAGCTTTGCAGCGAGCTGGGCAGCGTGCCGAGCCAGTGCGACGCGTGCGGCGAGGACGGGTTGCTCGATGCACAGGACGCCCAGCAGTTGCGCGTCGGAGGTACTGACGGGCAGGGCAGTGACGATCTGGCCGGCACGCAGACCCTTGGCGTACGGCTCCTGCAGCGCTGCCGGGGTAGCGCTGTGCGCCGACGTGCGCAGCCACTGGGCAATCGGATCGACGATCATCCCGGGCGTCGATCCGATGCTGCGCAGTTGCTCATCGAACAGGCAGATGCCGGTGACCGGATTGAGCAGTGCGCGCGTGAGTTCGACGTAGGAGTCGAAGAGCGGGGCGGCAGGTACCGCCGCGTGGGCGGGAGCGTTCATGCGGATCCGTTCAGTACGGCTGGAGAGCAGGGGGCGTCGGCATGGGCTGTGGAATCGGTCCAAAGTCGTTGGTTTAACGGCCGGCGGGACGGAATCTACATAGCGCCAAATACGTAGTGGATTTGCCTAGGGCTGAGGCGTCGTGCGGCAGCGCGCGATCGTGAAGCGCACGCACCCTGTCGTGGTCCTGGCCCACCGGTCGGTGCCGGCGGCCGTGGCACCGTGTGCGTTGCGAAGGAGGGCCTCGCCGTCCTGGGACGAGAGGCTGAGGGGCCGGGAGCGGTAGCGTCCAGACTCGGTGCGGCGCGGCGTGTTCCCGATGGCTCGGCAGGGTCGCGGTCGGGGGCGCAGTTTGATCCCTTCCGCGCGTCCGGGGGGGCGGACCTTACTCAGTGGGCCGGCGGGCCTCCCGCTGCGGGGTATTGGAGGCGACCGGCGTCACTCGGGTCACCCTTCATTTCAGTGGGGCGGCCGCCCACGAGCGCGCTGAGTTCATGGGCCTTCTGTGCTCGAGCCGGGCGCGACGAGAAGCGCGTCCAGCTGTTCGAATGCTTCAGTAAAGCCGCCGGTGCTGCCGGAGGCGATCGCGCCGTCGAGCGCTTCCTTGGACGGGTAGAGGTCGTGCATCACGACCCGCGTCTCGGCGCCGCGCGCCTCGAAGGTCACGGTCGTGACCGCCCCGCCTTCTCCCCCTTCCTCATTCGTCCAGACGAGGCGCGAGTGCGGCGTTACTTCCAAGTACTTGCCGAAGAACTCCATGGGCTCATCAAAAGACGCGTGGCCGAACACGAAGCGGTAGCTGCCCCCGGTGCGTAGATCCACCTCGCAGGAAATGAAGGTGATGCCAAACGATTTGGGGGTCCACCACCGTTTGAGCAGCTGCGGGCGGGTCCATGCCGCGAACACGAGGTGCGCCGGTCCGTCGAAGGTTCGCATGACGAGCAGCTCGCGCTCGGACTTTCGCTCCACGGTCGTGAGGTTCTTCATGGCGGGATGCTCATTCTCTCTTGTGAGTGTCATCGCTCGTCTCGGTTCGTTTCAGGTCCTCGACCACAGCGTCCAGCGCGTCGAACCGCGATTCCCAGAGCCGGCGGTATCGTTCGATCCACGCGGCTTCGTCTTCCAGTCGCCGCTGGCCGAGCGTGCAGGTCCGGACGCGCCCGACCTTCTGCGTGGCGACGAGCCCCGCCTGCTCCAGGACGCCGACGTGTTTCTTCATGCCCGTAAGGGTCATGCGGAATTTCGCGGCGAGCTCCGTGATGGACGCGTCTGCACGCCCCAGGTGCTCCAGGATGCCGCGGCGCGTGGCGTCCGAGAGTGCAGCGAAGGAGGCGTCGAAGTCGGGGGCCAAATACTGAACCATAAGGTTCACTGTTTAGCACGGCCAGGACTGGCAGGCAAGTGTGCGCGACTCCGGGTCGAGGGATCGAGCACTCCCGGGTAACCTTGCAAAGCCGATGTTCCGGCGGACCTGGGGGTGTTGCCCGGGAGAGGAGTCGAACCTACGGCCCGCGCATGACGAAGGTCCACATGCCTTTGACCCTATCGGCAGACCCTGTGGCGCCCGCCGCCGTGACGGTGGCCTTTCTGCTGCGCGCGGGCGCTGCAGGACGTCGGGCGGTACGGGTGCGCGCGGGGGAAATCCAGGTCATGCGCAGGCCTGAAAGTCCAAACGCGCTACAGAGCGCGTGCTGAGCACGCAGCGCGTCAGCCGATCGAATCACGCCTGGCGCAGTGTTCCGAGCAGTTGCGCCGGTGGTCATGACCCATGTGCTTGAGTTGCGAATCGTGTCCCTGCACGTGGTGTATGAGGCCTGATGGGGCACGGTTATCTCCGTCGTCCATAGCCCGAAGCCGGCGACGGCGCGGCACCTCTGTGCAGCCGCGCCAAGCGCCGAGATCG
>JAKADE010000184.1 GCA_021820785.1 Pseudomonadota bacterium | reverse complement strand
CCACATCGTGCGGCCGGATCGGCAGCATGCTGCGGAAGACCTTGTTCTTCTCCTCGCTGATCGCGTTCGGCTCGAGCGCCGTCGGCGGCTCCATCGCGACGAAGGCGAGGATCTGGAACAGGTGCGTGACCACCATGTCGCGGAAGGCACCGATCGAGTCGTAGAAGACCGTGCGCTTGTCGAGCCCGAGCGTTTCGGGCACGTCGATCTGCACGTGCTCGATGAAGTTGCGGTTCCAGATCGGCTCGAACAGTCCGTTGGCGAAGCGGAAGGCGAGAATGTTCTGCGCCGGTTCCTTGCCGAGGAAGTGATCGATGCGAAAGATCTGCTCCTCGCTGAACACCTCGTGCAGCTTCTCGTTGAGCGAGCGGGCGCTGGTGAGGTCCGTGCCGAACGGCTTCTCCATGATGATGCGCGAGCGGTTCACCAGACCCGCCTCACTCAGCAGCCGCACCGTCGAGAGCGCGGCGTTCGGCGGCACGCTCAAATAGTGCAGCCGCTGACACTCCCCGGAGAGCCCCTGCTCGGCCCGCTGCACCGCGGCGGCGAGCGCCGGGGCGCCGGCGCCGAGCGACACGTAGTCGATGCCGGCGGCAAACTCGGCCCACGCCTTGGGGCTCGCCTCGTGGGTGGAGAATTCCTTCACGGCGCGCTGGGCGATCTGACGGAAGCCCTCCGCATCGAGATCATCGAGGGATACCCCGACGATGCGACAGCCCGGGATGTACCCGGCGGCACTGAGGTGAAACAGCCCCGGCAGGAGCTTGCGGCGGGCCAGATCGCCCGTGGCGCCGAACAGAACAACGACTTGCGGGCGCCGCGGACCGACGCCAAGGGGTACTTTAGCCACCCTGCTCCACCTTCATGTGTGCCGATAAGATGTCTTTCGCCGGAGGATAGCGAGCCGGCGACCCCGAATCCATCGCCGCCCTCACATCCTCAGGCCTTCACGCGCAGCGCCCCGATGAAGTCCCGTTTGCCGATCGACACGCCCTGGGCGCGCAGAATGTCGTAGGCGGTGGTGGCGTGGAAGTAGAAATTCGGCTGCGAAAACGACAGCAGGAAATTCTCCCCCGTGAACGGAACTCGCCGCTCCCCGGCCACGAACAGCATGTCGCGGCCGGCGAGCCCCTCGAGCTCCGCCGGGTCGAGGGCCGCGAGCGCCGCATCGGTGTCGGCGACGAGGCGCTCGAGCGCCGCGAAACTGCCCGGCGGCGCCGAGCGGTCCGGGGAGAACGTCCCGCGCCGCAGCCCCTCGATGGCCCCGATCGAATGCGTGGTCGTGGCGCGCACCTGATAGGCAAACGGCAGCATGTCGCTCGCCAGCCGGGCCTCGAGCAGCTGCTCCGGCGCGAGCTGCCGTTCGGCGCAGAAGCCCTGGGCGGTGCCGAGCAGCCCGGCGACCGCACCGAGAATCTGCCGATAGGACGGCACCGTGGCCGCGTAGAGCGTGAGCGCCATGACAACCTCCGCAACGGTGAAAGAGGGTCATGGTAACCAGCGCCGGCGGCGAGCGCAGCCGCCATTAGAGGGAGGCCTCAGCGCACGTCGCGTGCCGGATCGCGCTCGGGGTAGTCCTCGCGCCAGTGCGCACCGCGGCTCTCGCGGCGCGCCAGGGCCGCGCGCACCATCGCCTGCGCGAGCTCCAGACGGCGCCGCTCGAGCAGCGCCCCGGGTGTCAGGCGCGCCGCGAGTGCCGCCAGGTCGCGCCCGCCCTGCTCGAGCTCGCTGCCGCGCCGCAGCGGGCCGAGGCAGCGCCCGACGATTGCGCGCACTTGCCCCGAGAGTGCCGCATCGGTCGCGAGCGGCGGCGGTGCCTCGTCGGCGATTCGCACGCGGATGCGCCGCTGCGGATTGTGCTCGCGCGCAAGCGCGCGCCCCACGGTCCGCCCGCACACCACCGCCTCGAGCAGCGAGTTGCTCGCCAGCCGGTTCGCCCCGTGCATCCCGGTGAAGGCCACCTCGCCGCAGGCCCACAAGCCCGCCCGCGTGCTGCGTCCGAGCATGTCGACCACCACGCCGCCCATGTGATAGTGCGCCGCGGTGCTCACCGGGATCGGCTCTCGGGCCGGATCAATGCCGTGCGTCCGGCACGCCTCGAGCGCAGCCGGAAACGCCTCGGCGTGCTCGCCCCCGAACACACTCCTCGCATCGAGCCAGACCGGCTCTGCGCGCGCGCAGCGCGACCACACCTCGCGCGCCACCACGTCGCGCGGCGCGAGCTCCGCCAGCGGATGCACGGCCGGCATGAACCGCTCGCCGCGGGCATCGCGCAGCACCGCACCGGCGCCGCGCAGCGCCTCGGTGAGCAGTGGCAGCGGATCGGCGCCGGCGGCGAGCGCGGTCGGATGGAACTGCACGAACTCCAGGCCCGCCACCCGCGCCCCGTGACCAAGGGCCATGGCGAGTCCGTCGCCGTGGGCGGCCGGCCCGTTGGTGGTGCTCGGGAACAGCCGCCCCACCCCGCCGGTGGCGAGCACGGTCTCATGCGCCTCGAGCCGCACGGTCTCCCCGGCGGCATCCACCGCCCAGGCGCCGCACAGCCGCTCGGCCGGCCCTTCGCGCAGCGCGAGCACATGCAGCCCCGAGAGCAGATCGACATGCGCGGCGTGCCCGGCCGCGGTCAACAGCGCCGAGAGAATGGCGGCGCCGGTGCGATCCCCGTGTGCGTGCAGCACCCGGGCGCGGCTGTGGCCACCCTCGCGATGCAGCTGCCAGCCGGCCGCATCGCGCTCGAAGGGTACGCCGAGGTCACACAGGAAGCTCACCGCCTCGCCGGCCGCCCGGATCACGCGCAACGCCGCGCGCCGGTCGCTGCTGTGACCGCCGGCCGCGAGCGTGTCGGCCATCTGCGCCTCGACCGAATCCCCTGCGCCGAGCGGCGCGGCGAGCCCGCCCTGGGCAAGCGCGGTCGAACTGGCGAGGCGTGGATCGGCCGCCGAGACGACCAGCACGCGGCGCGGCGCGGCGGCGAGCGCGGCACACAGACCGGCCGCGCCGGCCCCGATGACGAGCACATCGGTCTCGAGCGTGCGCATGGCCGCGACGCTCAGCCGATCTCGAGCATGCGCGCGATCGGGCGGCGCGCCCGTGCTGCGAGCCCCGGATCGATCTCGATCGGCGTGTCGAACGTCTCGAGCGCCTGCACCACGCGCTCGAGCGTGGTGGCCTTCATGTGCGGACACAGGTTGCACGGGCGCACGAACTGGATGTCCGGGCACTGCACCGAAACGTTGTCGGCCATGGCGCACTCGGTGAGCAGCATCGCCCGCGGCGGGCGCCGCTCACTGAGGAAGCGGGCCATCGCACCGGTGGAGCCGACGAAGTCCGCTTCCGCACGCACCCCTTCGGGGCATTCCGGATGGGCGAGCACGGTCACCGCCGTCTCGAGACGGAACGCGCGGATGTCGGCCGCGTTGAAGCGGGTGTGGACCTCGCACTGGCCGCCCCAGGCGATCACCTCGACGCCGCTTTCCTCGGCGACGAACCCGGCCAGGTGCTGATCGGGCAGCATGATGACCCGCGGCGTGCCGAGCGCGCGCACCACCCGCACAGCGTTGGCGGAAGTGCAGCACACGTCGACTTCGGCCTTCACCGCCGCAGTCGTATTGATGTAGGCGACGATCGGCACCCCGGGGCACGCGGCGCGCACGCCGCGCACCGCCTCGGCATCGATCGAATCGGCGAGCGAGCAGCCGGCCTCCGCGGCGCTGAGCAGCACGCGTGTGTCCGGACAGAGTAGTTTGACGGTCTCGGCCATGAAGCGCACGCCGCACACCACCAGGGTGCGTGCCGGCGCCTCGAGCGCGTACTGCGCCATGGCGAGGGAATCCCCGGTGAAATCCGCCACCGCGCTGACCAGCGGCGTCTGGTAGTTGTGCGCCAGCACGAGCGCACCGTGTTCGGCCTTCAGCGCCGCGATGCGCGCGATCAGCGGCTCGGCGAGCGCGATTTCGGCGGCGGGCACCACATGCGCGAGGCGGGCGGCGACGGAAGTGCAAGGATCGGCGTGAGCGTTCATGAGCGCGCCGATGATGCCGGAGCGGACGGCCCCGGGCGTAGCGCCCGCCATGACGAAAATCAGTTTTTCCGCAGGCCGTGCGGCCGCGCCCTCTGCGGAAAATCCTGATATCTATCGCAGCATCCGCCGCGCTAGCGTTGCCGACATGAACACCCACGACCGTACCCGCGGCCGCAACGGCGCGCAGAGTGAAACCGATTGTGCCGCCTGCCCGGCCACGCGCCGCTGCTGGGGCCCCGAGCCCCTCACCGCCGATGCCGTCCACGCCCGGCGCGAACCGCCGCTCGAGCGCGGCGCACGCCTGCTCGAACAGGGTGCCGCGCCGGCGGTCTACATCGTGGCCACGGGCTGCCTGGTGCTGCGCATGAGCCTGCCGGACGGCTCGCAGCGGGTGGTCGGACTGCGCCTGCCGGGGGAACTGGTCGGCCTGGAGAGCTACGCCCGGGGTGTTCAGCCCTACACCGCGCAGGCGGCCACCGCGAGCGCGGTGTGCCGGCTGCGCATGCCCGCCCCCGGCACGGCCGCCGGGCACGGCGCGCTGCTCGAGCGGCTGCTGCTGAAGAGTGCCGCGCAGCCCGACCGGGCCGCGGCGCCCTGGGCGGGGCTGCCGGCAGTCGAGCGGGTCGCTGCCTTCATCGAGAACTACATCGAGCGGGCCCAGCTGCCGGCACGCGAGGAGCGCTTCCGCCTGCCGCTCACCCGCGCCGACATCGGCTCGTACCTCGGGCTCGCTCCGGAGACGGTCGTGCGTGCACTCGGGCACCTGAGCCAGGCGCAGCGCCTGGCGGTACGCGGGCGCACCGTCAGCCTCGGCGGTACGCTCTGAGCGCACGGCGGCCGGGCACCGCCCGGGGCGGCGCACGGGTATAATCGCGCCGCATGATGCCTCAACTCATCGAGCGTCTGCGCTCGGACCTCGGCGCCCTGAAGGACCAGGGCTTGTACAAGAACGAACGGGTGATCGAGAGCCCACAGGGCGGGCAGATCAGCACCGGCGGGCGCGAGGTGATCAACCTCTGCGCCAACAACTACCTCGGGCTCGCCAGCGATCCGACCGTGCTCGAGGCGGCGCACGCGGCGCTCGAGCAGTTCGGCTTCGGGATGGCCTCGGTGCGTTTCATCTGCGGCACGCAGACGGTGCACAAGGCGCTCGAGCGGCGCCTGAGCGAGTTTCTCGGCACCGAGGATGCGATCCTCTACTCCTCCTGCTTCGATGCCAACGGCGGACTGTTCGAGACGCTGCTCGATGAGCGCGATGCGGTCATCTCCGATGCGCTGAACCACGCCAGCATCATCGACGGGATCCGCCTGTGCAAGGCCGAACGGCTGCGCTATGCGAACAACGACATGGCCGAACTCGAGGCCTGCCTGAAGCGCAGCGCCGCGGCGCGCACCCGTCTGATCGCCACCGACGGGGTGTTCTCGATGGACGGCACGGTGGCGAACCTCGCTGAGATCTGCGCGCTCGCCGACCGCTACGACGCGCTGGTGATGGTCGATGACTCGCACGCCACCGGCTTCATGGGGGCGCACGGCCGCGGCACGCCTGAGCACTGCGGGGTCGCCGCGCGCATCGACATCCTCACCGGCACGCTCGGCAAGGCGCTCGGCGGCGCGAGCGGCGGCTACATCGCCTCGCGCGCCCCGGTGGTCGAGTGGCTGCGCCAGCGCTCGCGGCCCTACCTGTTCTCCAACAGCATCCCGCCGGTGGTGGCCGCCGCCGGACTGCACGTGCTCGAGCTGCTCAGCGAGCGGCCCGAGCTGCGCGCGCAGGTGCACGAGAACGCCCGCTATTTCCGCGCCGGCCTCGAGCGGCTCGGCTTCATGCTCAAGCCCGGCGAGCATCCGATCATCCCGGTGATGATCGGCGATGCGGCGCTCGCAGCCCGCATGGCCGACCGGCTGCTCGCGCATGGGGTGTACGTCATTGGCTTCTCCTACCCCGTGGTGCCCAAGGGCCAGGCGCGCATCCGCACGCAGATGTCCGCCGCGCTCACGCGCGCCGACCTGGATACCGCGCTCGCGGCCTT
>JAKADE010000183.1 GCA_021820785.1 Pseudomonadota bacterium | reverse complement strand
TGCGGAGCTGCTCGCGCGGGTCCGCGCGGCCCTGCGGCGCAACGTGCGCGCCTCGGAACGCACCGGGCCTCTGCGCCTCGGGGAGGTCCGCATCGATCTGGAGATGCGCACCGCGAGCGGTGCGCACGGGCCGATCCACCTCACCCCCCTCGAGTACCGGGTGCTCGAGGCCCTGGCGCGCAATCTCGGGGCCATCGTGACGCAGCAGCAGTTGATCCGCGAGGTGTGGGGTCCGGAGCGGCTCGGCGATACGCGCGGACTGCGCGTGTGCATCATGAATCTGCGCGCCAAGGTGGAAGCCGATCCGCGCAAGCCGCGCTATCTGCTCACCGAGGCGGGCCTCGGCTACCGGCTGCTCGCCGAGGACAGCGCGCCGCAGTGAACCGCGAGGTCAGGTGAGGGACACCACCAGCTTCGCCGAGTGGCTGCGCCAGTGGATCGGAATGACGAAGGCGCGCGCGCCCGCCGGCTGGTTGATCTGCGGCTTTTCCCCGGCAAACACGCTCGGCACGGAGATCACGAAATCGTGCCCGAAATCGCGCCGTGCATTGCCGGAGATGGTGTTGGCGACCTCGCCGACCAGATCGCGCATGCTCTCGTGGCTGAAGTCGCTCTCCTGCATCTTCATCAGCAGGACCGTCAGCATCGCGCGCGGGGCGGTGAAGTACACCACGCCCTCGCGCTTGCCGGAGACGTTGATCATTCCGGTGTAATCGTGCATCGCCGGCTCGCCCTCGAGCAGGTAGGGCGAGCCGATGCTCGCCGGCTGCTGCGCGGCCACCTCGAAGTATCGGGTGGTGCCGTCGACGAAGGTTTTCAGTTCCTCTTCCCGCAACATGGGCGCGCTCTGTAGGCCGGTGGGTCCGCGTCAGTACATCAATTCGGCAATTGCTTCATTGAGCTGCCGGTCGGTGAATGGCTTGTTGAGAAAGCCGTTCGCCCCGCGCTCCATGGCTTCGACCGCGGTCGCCTTGTCCGCCAGGGCCGAGATCACCAGGATCCGCACCTCGGGCTTCAGGCGCACCAGCTGCGTGATGCACTCGATGCCATCCATTTGCGGCATGGTCAGGTCCATCGTGACCAGGTCCGGATCGGTCCGCCGGGCCAGCTCGAGCGCCTCGATGCCGTTGGCCGCGGTGCCCACGACCTCCAGGTCATCGAACTGCTGCGAGCGCTCGATCCGCCGGCGAACGATGTTCGAGTCATCGACGATGAGCAGCTTGACCGTTCGCCGCGCACCCGTGTCCTGTGCGGTGTCCATGAGGGGGATTCCTGCGCCTATGCCACCGCTGTTTCGCCGACCGCGGGCAGCGCGATCTTGAAGCGAGTGTAGCGTCCGGGGTTGGTGCTCACGCCAATGCGTCCGCCGAGCCCGTACACCGCCTTGGCGACCACGTCCATGCCGGCCCCGCGCCCGGCGTCCATCGACACCTCGTTGCGTGTCGAGAAGCCGGGCTTGAAGATCAGCGCGAGCGCCGCGCGGTTGTCGAGCTGCGCGGCCTGTTCCTCGCTGAGGAGTTTCTTGCGCACGGCGGCTTGCTTGAGCGCCTCGGGCGAAAGACCCGCGCCGTCATCCTCGAACGTCAGCTCGTAGCCCGATTCGACGCGGCGGAATTCCACGCGCACCTGACCGCCGCCGTTCTTTGCGCCGGCACGGCGGACTTCGTCCGCCTCGATGCCGTGCACCGCGGCATTGCGCAGCATCTGGATGAGGCAATCCTTCAGCGTGCCGAGATAGGCCGGCGGGCACTGCGCCAGACCGGTGAGCGCGAGCGTGAAGTCCTTGCGGTGATCCTGTGCCAGCTTGCGCGCCAGGGACTGCAGGGTGGCCGTGAGCTCCTCCGGGCCGGCGGCCGGGACGCGCAACGCCGGTGTGCTGAGCGTGCCCTCCGGCGCACTCGGCTGTTCGCGCAGCGAGGAGAGCTTCAGCGTCATCTCGCGTACCCCGCGCAGGTGCGCGAGCAGTTCGTCGAGCTTCAGCACCAGCGGCAGGAAGTCGTTGCCCGTGAGTTCGCTGCGCGCCTTGAGCTCCGCGAGCATGTCCTCGAGGTGATGGACGCGCTGTGCGATGCTCATCAGGTTCAGCGCCGCCGCTTCGCCTTTCATCGAATGCAGCTCGCGCGCGAGGCCCGCGAGCTTCTTGCTGAACTCCGCGTGCGTGCGCGCCGGCTCCTTAAGGATCGCGTTGATGTGCTTCAGGCCCGCCGAGGCGCTGTCGAGGAACGAGCCGAGCTGCAGCGGGTCGGAATGCAGCATCCCGACCATCATGTCGAGCTGCGAATGCGCATTCTCCTGCGCCTCGTGCAGCTCGCGCGCCAGCAGCACGCTCGAGGTGATGTCTCCGACCGCGCACAGCACGTGCTTGACGCCCTTCGCACCCATCACGCGGTGGAAGTCGAACTGCAAGTAGCGGGTTTCCTTGCCGCCACGCCCGTTGTCCATCGAGACTTCGAGCTGCCCCAGTGGATTGATGCTCTTCATGAGGTTCTCGTGCGCCCGCTCGCCCCAGAGCAGCTTGATGAACTTCATGGCGGTGTTGAGCGTCTCGGGCGGTACCTTGTCGCGCAGCAACTCCTCGAAAGTCAATCCGGCGAAATCGCTGCGGCCGAACATGCTGGTCAGGGCCTGGGACCAGACCGCGCCGATGCGGTAGTCGGCGTCGAGCAGGAACAGGCCTTCGCGCACCGTGGCAAGAATGTCGCGGGTCTGATCCTGGGCGTCACGTGCGGCACGTTCACCGCGGCCGCGCGCGACCTGCAGGTAGGCTGCCGCGAGGCCGAGCAGCAGCACCGCGAGCACGCCACCCGAGAGCAGCCAGCGCAGGCGCGAGGCTGCCGCAGCGGTGCGCGCCTGCAGCGAGGCACTGACCACGGCCAGCTCGCGGTGCAGGGCGGCGGCGTTGGCCTGAGCGAACAGCTCGGCACGGCGTACATGGGCGTAATACACCCTGCCGCTGCGCGAGAGTGAGCTCGCCGTGGCGGTGTCGGAGTAGGGCTCACCATGGTAGGAGAGCACCTTGGCGAGCACCGGCGTGTAGTTGGCCCATAGCGCAGTGGCGGCGCGCATCGCGGCCGGGTCGAGACCCTTCTGGTGCTCGAGGGCCGTGAAGTCGTGGTTGAAGCCGCGCACGCTCGAGGCGAGCTCACCGTGCACGTGGCCGGTGTACTCGAGCGTGTCGAGCCGCTGGCGCAGCGCGGTCAGCTGCTCGGAAATGGCCGACGGATACGCTTCCAGCTCGCTCGCCTGCTGCAGCGTGCCTACGTTGGCGCGGATCTGCGTGGCAAGCCTGAATCCTGCGATCAGCACCAGGCCCATCACCGCGGCGAGCGCAATGCCGGCGGCGGCGGTGAGGAGCCGGCGGTTTCGATCAGCGCCTGACAATAACATGGGGGCTTCCTGATTAATTCGGCAGAACGAAGCGGATCAGGGTGCGCACCGGCACGGCGACCGGCCGTCCATGGAACTTCGGCGGCGCATAGCGCCAGCGGCGGATGGCGTCGAGCGCGGCACGGTCGAAGACCGTCGCGGGCTTCGCCGTGACGACCTGCACATGGCGCGGGCGCCCGGTGGGATCGACGACATACTGCACGGTCACTTCGCCGGAGATGTGCCGGCTCAGTGCGCGTTCCGGGTAAGAGGGCGGAACGTAATGCGTGCGGTGCAGCCCTCGAGCGACATCTGCCAGCTGCGCCACCGTGGGCGGTCGTGGCGTGGCGACCACGGCGGCCGCGGCGTTCAGTGCGGCACCGCTGGCGCCCCACTGGCGCGCCTCGGCCAGATCGGTGACGGCCGCGGCGTGCTGCCCGGCGCGTGCCGCTGCTTCAGCGCGCTGCACGAGCGCATTGGCGAGCGCGCGGTGCATCTGGTTCATGGCCGCTGCAGTCGCCGGGTCCGGATGGTCCGCGGCCAGCTGGTTCAGGTAATACGCGGCGCTGTCGTTCGCCGGCTGCAGCAGTTCGCCGGCATCGAGCCGCGCATGCGCCTCGGCGAGCAATTGCTGCAGCCGGTTCTGCACTGCCTGGGTGTGCGCCGACTGGATCTGCTGCTGCACGGCGGCGATCGCTGCTGTGGAGGCGCCGATCGCCCGCGCCGCAGCGAGCGCGCGGCTCTCCACCGCGCCTTGCCCGGCGAGGCCGGCCTGGCGCCCCTGCTTCAACAGTGCGTTGATCACGGCCTGCGCGGCGTTTGCGGTGGTCGGGGAACTCGCATCCAGGGTACGCAGTTTGGCCAGGGTGCTCGTGGCGCTCGCCGCTCCGGTGAGCCGGTGCGCGGCGATCCGCCGGGCGAGCTGCTGGACCAGCTTCTGCGTGCGTTTGTGGTGCTTCAGGCTGGCCAGTTCGCTCTGCCACGCGGCGATCTGCGCCGCCGGCACACCGCGCCGCGCGGCCTGGGCGATCAGGGCCGGTGCGGTGCCGAGCTGACCGCTGGAGAGCGCCTGATTCACCACGGCACTCGACAGCTCGATGCCGAACGGATGCACGTGACGGTTCGTCGGGTCCGCGAGCTGCAGAGTCGCGAGCGCAAGCGCAGCGACGTTGTAATGTCCCTGGCTGATGGCGTCCTTGAAGCGTGAAATCAGGACGTTGCCGACGCGGCGCAGACCGTCGCGCGCCTCACCGTTGGTGGGGTCCACCGCCAGCACCGAGCGGTAGAAGACCAGCGCATTGTCACCTTTCGGCGCGGTGAAATGCCGGGCAAACATGGCGCGGCTCGCCTTGACGAGCAGATCCTCGACGCGGCCCTGCACGATCGAGGTGTCGACGTCCGGGCGCGGCAGCGCAGCGAAGTGCGCGCCGTGCGTGACGGGGGCAGCCGCGACCGGCCGCTGCAGCACCGGATGCGGCGCGGCGGCGTGGTGTTTCGGCAACAGGAACAGGCCCGCGGTGACCGCCAAGACGACCGCGCCGATGCCGATCGGCAGCAACAGGCGCTTGCGCCCGTCAGCGGATGGCGGCTCGGCGGAGGACGCCGCGGGTTCGGCCGGCAGGAGCGTGCGCGGCGGCTCGGCGGCCTGGCGGACGGAACGGACCGGAGCGCTCCGGGGTGCGGCCTTTTCAGCCGCATCCGCCAGTGCCGCATCGAGTACGGCGGAAGTCTTGTCCGGTTCGATCGGCAGCGGCAGCACGGTGAACACCCGAGTGCCCTTCACCGCCGCGGCGACGGATTTCTCCGCGCCGGCCGCCGTGAAGACGAGAATGACGGCATGAGGATTCCGCGTGCTGGCCCGCTCGACGTCGGCGCGTACGTTCTCGGCCTCACGCGCATCGATCGCCAGGACCTGACCCCCGCGGGCTCCGTCGAGCTGCTCCAGCGCGGCATCGAGCGAGTCGGCGGGATGCACGCTGGCCCGGCCGCCGAGCACTTCGCCGAGTTCGAGCAGGAAATCATCATGATGCGTGAGCGCGGCGAGATCGACCGGTGCGCGCGCAGCGGCGGACACCGGGGCGCCGGCGGCGTCGCCGGCGGATTCGCGAGACTCACTCGGAGCTGAATGGGCCACAACCCGTCTCCCTCTTTATTATGAGCGCAAGCTCGGCGTACCGCCGTCCTCGCCGGTCCGAACCCGGTGCTGCAGTGGCGGGACGACGCCCTAGGCCCGGATGCACGACGTTCTGTAGCCATGAAACCCGCAGCAGCGTTTGCGTGCAGTGTCGCCGTTCACACTATTGGTGCGATGCGCGCGGATCGGCGCTGATCGGCGCCGGAAGCGGATCGGAATGCCCAGATGGTGCCGCGTAAGGCCGGCATCATCGCTGCGGGGAGTCCCACTCGACAGCGCCCGTTCAGGCGCCGATGATGAACACGTACGGCGCCCCCGGAACAAAATTCGGATGTCGCCGTCTTAATAGTCATCGGGCAGCGGGATCGCGAGTTCGGCAGCTTTCGCAGGGCGAGGCGCTCCAACCGGTCTGCGCAGCGGGATCACAGCCGCCTTTCTCGGCCGCCACTGCCGTTTCCGGAACGGGAGGTCATGGCGATGCGAGCACGAGCCAACCATCCTGATCAGGCGCCGCCGCGCGCCTGCATCGATCACGACGGGTTCATCGAATCGCTCAG
>JAKADE010000182.1 GCA_021820785.1 Pseudomonadota bacterium | reverse complement strand
CGTCGGCACGAGCACCGCGGACATGGAGCAGGTGGCCGGCGTCACGCGGTTCGTCAGCGGCTTGAAGCGCGCCTCGGGCGAGGTGGGCGGGGATCCGGGTCCGAAGACGGCACTCGGGGTGTTCCTCGGTATCCAGGCCGCGGTGCGCTTCCAGCTGGGCCGGGGGCTCGAGGGTCTGACGGTCGCCGTGCAGGGCCTCGGCGGCGTCGGCCATCCGCTGTGCCGGCTGCTGGCCGCCGAAGGGGTTCGCCTGAAGGTGGCCGATGCCCGTGCCGAGCTCGCCGAGCGGGTCCGCGAGGAACTGGGTGCGGCGATCGTACCGGTCGACACCCTGCTCGAGCAGGACGCCGACGTGATCGCCCCGTGCGCGCTGGGCGCGGTGCTCAGCGCACAGTCGATTCCTCGGCTGCGCGCGCGGATCATCGCCGGTGCGGCGAACAACCAGCTGGCGCGCGAATCCGACGGCGAGCGGCTCATGAAGGCGGGCATCCTGTACGCGCCGGATTACGTCATCAACGCCGGCGGCATCATCAACGTGGCCCATGAGTACCGCGGCGGCTCGTCCGAGGCGGCGGTGCACGCGGCCATCAAGAAGATTCCCGAGCGGCTGACCGCGATTTTCGAGCGCGCCCGGCACGAGTCGCTGCCGACCAGCACGGTGGCCGACCAGATGGCGCGCGAACGACTGCAGGCGCACCGGCGCGCCTGAGGCGCGCCGGTGCGCGCCGGCCCCGGAGCAGGGCGACAGTGAAGTACACTGTCGCCCTCATGAAACGCGTCATCGCGATCGCCAATCAGAAAGGCGGCGTCGGCAAGACCACGACCGCGGTCAATCTGGCCGCCTCGCTCGCGGCCACCCGGCGGCGGGTACTGCTGCTCGACCTCGATCCGCAGGGCAATGCCACCATGGGCAGCGGCATCGACAAGGCGCAGCTCGAACGCAGTGCCTGCGAGGTGCTGCTCGGAGAGGCCGAAGTCGCCGGCGCGCTGCGCACGGTCGAGCAGGGCGGCTACGCGCTGCTGCCGGCCAACCAGGATCTGACCGCGGCCGAGGTCCGGCTGCTCGGCCTGACCGTCGGGCGCGAGACGCGGCTGCGCCAGGCGCTCGTACCGGTGCGCGAATCGTACGACGTCATCCTCATCGATTGTCCGCCGGCGCTGAACATGCTCACCGTCAACGCACTGGTGGCGGCCGACAGCGTGCTGATCCCGATGCAGTGCGAGTACTACGCGCTCGAGGGACTCTCGGCGCTGCTCGGCACCATCGAGCAGATCCGCGCGGCGGTGAACCCGTCGCTCGACATCGAGGGCATCCTGCGAACCATGTTCGATCCGCGCAATAACCTGGCCAACGAAGTGAGCGCCCAGCTCATCATGCACTTCGGCGACAAGGTGTTCCGCACCATCATTCCGCGCAACATCCGCCTCGCCGAGGCACCGTCCTTCGGCCGGCCGGTACTGTTCCACGACAAGGACTCGCGCGGCGCGCTCGCCTATCTGGCGCTCGCCGGGGAAATGATCCGCCGCGCCGAGGGGACGCTCGAGCCGCCGGCCGCGGACGAACGGGTTGCGGCGAACGGGGAGGCCACGCCGTGACGCAGAAGAAGCCGACGCTCGGCCGGGGGCTGGCCGATCTGCTCGGGCCGGGCGCCCGCGGCGCACCGGCGGCACCGACGGGCGTCCCTGCGCACCCCCCCGCCGGGGACGAACTGACGCGCCTGCCACTCGATGTGCTGCAGCGTGGCAAGTACCAGCCGCGCACCGATATGCATCTGGAGTCGCTCGAGGAACTGGCCGGCTCCATCAAGGCGCAGGGCGTGGTGCAGCCCATCGTGGTGCGGCCGCTCGCAACGGCCCCCGGGGCGCCGCTGCGCTACGAGATCATTGCCGGGGAGCGGCGCTGGCGTGCCGCGCAACTGGCCGGACTCGAGGACATCCCGGCCATCGTGCGGCGCATTCCGGATGAAGCCGCGATTGCCGTGGCACTCATCGAGAACATCCAGCGCGAGAACCTCAATCCGCTCGAGGAAGCCCGCGCGCTGCAGCGCCTGATCAGCGAGTTCGAGCTCACGCACGCGCAGGCCGCCGAGGCGGTCGGGCGCTCCCGTGCCGGGGTCAGCAACCTGCTGCGTCTGCTCGATCTTCCCACGGAGGTCTGCGAGCTGATCGAGCGGCGCCAGATCGAGATGGGTCATGCGCGGGCGCTGCTCGGCCTGGCGCAGCGCGGGGAGCAACGCCAGGCGGCCGCCGAAGTGGTCGCCAGGGGTCTCTCGGTGCGCGAGACCGAAGCGCTCGTGCGGCGCATGCTGCGCCCGGCGGCGCCGGCGGATGCGCGGCACCGGAGCGATCCGAACGTCCGCCAGCTCGAACAGCAGCTTTCGGAAAAACTCGGCGCCCGGGTCGCGATCCGCTCGGGCGCGGGCGGCAAGGGCACGCTGACCGTGAACTACAATACTCTCGACGAACTGGACGGGATCCTCGCCCATATCCATTAGGATCTTCCGCAATGGCTGCCCGGATCGAAATCCGGCACCCTTCGCGGCGGAAATTTCACACCATTTTCACAGGCTTAGAACGGCTGCGGATGGAGTGGACTCCCTGCAGACCGGTCAATATAATCGCGCGGCTTTTCGGCCCGGCGGAATAATGTGCCGGCGGGCCGGGAGCGATCCGGCGCGCAGCGTACGCCCGCGAGTGAGACATCGGTGATCGTGATCGACCTGCCCCAAGCGCGGCGGCTGGCTTTCGGCGTCGTGCTGGGCCAGGCGGCCGCAACGGTACTGGCCGGAGTGCTCGCCTGGGCGATCTCCGGAGAGCGGGCGGCTTTCTCCGCGCTGCTCGGCGGAGGCATCGGAACGGTCTCGAGTCTGGTGCTGGCGCTGGCCGGATTCAGCCGGCAGGCCGCAGGTCCCGAAGGGGCGCTACGGGCCTTTTACAGGGGGGAGGCGCTGAAGCTCGTCGTCGTGGTCGGGCTGTTCATGGCGGCCTTCAGACTGACGAAGGTCGCGCCACTGGCGATGTTCGCGGCCTTCGCTGCGACTTTTTTCGTGTACTGGATCGCGCTCGCCACGGCCTTGTGGCCGGGTGACCGCGCGCGCGACCAGAGAATTGCCGAACCGGCGCCGCGCAAGACAACGGCGGACGCCACGCACACAGTGAGAGATTGACGTTCATGGCAGCAGCGAAGCCACAGATCGGTGGGTACATCCTCGAACACCTCACCTTTCTGACCAACAAACCGCAGACGACGCTGGTGAACTTCAGCGTGATCGATTACGACACGGTGTTCTTCTCCGTGTTGCTCGCGGTCTTGTTCGCCGGCAGCTTCTACTGGGTTGCACGGCGTGCCTCGGGCAGCGTCAAGAGCGCGCCGCGCGGCTTCCAGAGCTTCGTGGAAATGATCGTCGAGTGGGTCGACGCGCAGGTGCGCGACGTCTATCACGGCACCAACCGCCTGATCGCGCCGCTCGCACTCACCATCTTCTGCTGGGTGTACCTGTTCAACTTCATGGACCTGGTGCCGGTCGACCTGCTGCCGGATCTCGCCAAGACGGTGGGCCTGGCGCACCTGAAAGTCGTGCCGAGCACCGATCTCAACGGCGTGTTCGGGCTGTCGTTGACGGTCTTCGTGCTGATGATTTTCTACAGCATCAAGGTCAAGGGGCCGCTCGGCTTTCTCGGCGAGCTGACCCTGCATCCGTTCAGCAGCAAGAACAAACTCGTGCAGGCGCTGTTCGTGCCGGTGAATTTCGTGCTGGAGTCGGTGACGCTGATCGCCCGTCCGGTATCGCTCGCGCTGCGACTGTTCGGTAACATCTTCGCCGGCGAGATGATCTTCGTGCTGCTCGCGCTGCTGACGCTGGAGCACAGCTACGCGGGACTGGCGAGCGTCTCGGGCTGGGGGCTGATGCTCCTGCAGGCGCTGCTGACGTTCGTCTGGGGTGTGTTCCATCTGCTGATCATCACTATCCAGGCGTTCATCTTCATGGTGCTCACCATCGTGTATCTGGCGATGGCGCACGAACATCACTGAACGATTCCATTTTTTCGACCCATTGATCCTCGAGGAGACTTGAATGCATAACGTTGCACTGATCCAAGCCATGACCGTGCTGGCCGTGGGCATCATTTTCGGCATGGGCGCGCTCGGCACCGCCATCGGCTTCGGCATTCTCGGCGGCCGCTTCATCGAAGGCTCGGCCCGCCAGCCCGAACTGATGCCTGCCCTGCAGGTGAAGATGTTCCTGGTCGCGGGCCTGCTCGACGCGGTCGCGATGATCGGCATCGGCTTCGCGCTGTTCTTCACCTTCGCGAACCCGTTCCTCAATGCCCTGCACGTTGTAGCGCATTGAGCCGATCGCGGAACCCTGCTAGCGCACCCCTCGGAAGGAGGCGAACGTGCACGTCAATCTGACGCTCGTCATCCAGATGGCGGTATTCGCCGTCTTGATCTGGTTCACGATGAAATTCGTCTGGCCGATGATTCTCGGCCCGATGCAGGAGCGTGAGCGGCGGATCGCTCAGGGTCTGGCCGCGGCCGACAAGGGCGAAGAGGAGCTCGAACGGGCCCGCGCCAGCGCCGAGTCGATTCTGCGCGAGGCGCGCGAGCGCGCCGGCGTGATCGTCGATCAGGCCCAGCGCAGCGCCACGGAGATCCTCGAGCAGGCCCGCAGCGCCGCGACGCACGAGGGCCAGCGCCTCGTGGCCGCCGCACAGGAGCAGATCGAGCTCGACGCCGCCCGCGCCAAGGAGCAACTGCGCCAGCAGGTCGGGGCGATCGCCGTCGCGGCCGCCGCGAAATTGCTGGAACGCGAAATCGATGCGCGCGCCCACGAAGCGCTGCTCAGCGAATTCGCCGCACAGCTGTAGGCGGAGAACCCGATGCCGGACAAGAGCACCATCGCCAGACCCTACGCCAAGGCGGCCTTCGAGGCCGCCCGCGGACGTCTCGGGGAGTGGTCCGAGGGTCTGCGGCGCGCAGCGGCCGCGGTTCTCGACCCGCGCGTCGCGGCGCTTCTGGACAACCCGCACGTCACGCCCGAGCAGCTCGCCGGTCTGATCTCCTCGATCGCCGAGCCGCATCTGGACGAGGCCGGGCGCAACTTCATCCGCACGCTGGCCGACAACCGCCGGCTCGACTGTCTGCCGGAGGTCGCGGCGCGCTTCGATGAGCTGAAGGCCGAGGCCGAGGGCACCATCGAGGTCACGCTCACCTCGGCTGCGCCGCTCTCCGAGCCCCAGCAGCGCACGCTCGCCGGGGCGCTCGAGCGCCGCCTGCGCCGGCGGGTGCAATTGCGCTGCGAGCTCGATCCGGGCCTGCTCGGTGGCGCCACGGTGCGTGCCGGCGATCTGGTCATCGACGGGTCGGTGCGCAGCAGGCTCGAGCGCATCGCCCAACAGCTGACCGCCTAAGCGAATTTTCCGGGGAAATATTGTTATGGCCATCAAGGCATCCGAAATCAGCGATCTGATCAAACAGCGGATCGAGAACTTCAAGTCCGCGACCGAGGCGCGCGATGTCGGCACCATCGTCTCGGTGACCGACGGCATCACGCGCATCCATGGTCTGGCCGACGCGCGCTACGGCGAGATGCTCGAGTATCCGGGCAACGTGTTCGGCCTGGCGCTGAACCTCGAGCAGGACTCGGTCGGCGCCGTGGTGCTCGGCGACTACAAGCACCTGCGCGAGGGCGACACGGTCAAGACGACCGGGCGCATCCTCGAGGTGCCGGTGGGACCTGAGCTGCTCGGCCGTGTGGTCGATGCGCTCGGCCAGCCGATCGACGGCCGCGGACCGATCAACGCCAAACGCACCGCCCCGATCGAGCGGGTCGCACCGGGTGTGATCTATCGCAAGTCGGTGACCCAGCCGGTGCAGACCGGCTACAAGGCCGTCGACTCGATGGTGCCGGTCGGCCGCGGACAGCGCGAACTGATCATCGGCGACCGCCAGACGGGCAAGACGGCCCTCGCAGTCGACACCATCATCAACCAGAAGTCCTCCGGGATTAAGTGCATCTACGTCGCGATCGGCCAGAAGCAGTCGACCATCGCCGGCGTGGTGAAGAAGCTCGAA
>JAKADE010000181.1 GCA_021820785.1 Pseudomonadota bacterium | reverse complement strand
CAAGGACCTCGGACTGCTGATCGTCGATGAAGAGCAGCGCTTCGGCGTACGTGACAAGGAGCGGCTGCAGGCGCTGCGCGCGAACGTGCACGTGCTGACGCTCACCGCCACGCCGATTCCGCGGACGCTCAACATGGCGCTCGGCGGTCTGCGCGATCTGTCGCTGATCACCACGCCACCGGCGGAGCGTCTGGCAATCAAGACGTTCGTGATCGAATGGCATGGCCCGACGCTGCGCGAGGCGGTGCTGCGCGAGCTGCGCCGCGGCGGCCAGATCTACTTCGTGCACAACGAGATCCGCACCATCGAGAAAATCGCCGCCGAGGTGCACAAGCTCGTGCCCGAGGTGAGCGTGCGCATCGGCCACGGCCAGATGCGCGAGCGCGAACTCGAGCAGCTGATGGTGGATTTCTACCACCGACGCTTCGACATGCTGCTGTGCACCACCATCATCGAGAGCGGCATCGACGTGCCGACCGCCAACACCATCATCATCAACCGTGCCGACCACATGGGCCTGGCGCAGCTGCACCAGCTGCGCGGCCGCGTCGGACGCTCGCATCACCGCGCCTACGCCTATCTGATCGCCCCGCCGCGCCGGGCGCTCTCGGGCGATGCCGCCAAGCGCCTCGATGCGATCGAGTCGATGGAAGAACTCGGCGCGGGATTCGCCCTTGCCACGCATGACCTGGAGATCCGCGGCGCCGGTGAACTGCTCGGGGAGTCGCAGAGCGGCCAGATGTCCGAGATCGGCCTCGCGCTGTACCTCGAGCTGCTCGAGGAAGCGGTGAACGCGCTGAAATCCGGCCGTGAACCGGCACTCGAGAAACCGCTGGCGGCCGCCACCGAGGTCGAGCTGCGCCTGCCGGCCTTCCTGCCCGAGGCCTACATCGCCGACGTGCAGGTGCGCCTCGGGCTGTACAAGCGGATCGCGGCGGCCGAGAGCGCCGATGCGCTCGATGGACTGCTGGCGGAGATCTACGACCGTTTCGGCCCGCTGCCAGAGGCCGCCCAGCGGCTGATTCGCATCGCCAAGCTGAAACTCACCGCCCGCGCCCTCGGCATCCGCCGCCTCGACCTCGGACCGCAGGGCGGCATGGTGCAGTTCGAGGAGAACACCGCCGTGCAGCCGCAGACGCTGGTGAAGCTGATGCAGCAGTCACCGCGCGAATACCGGCTCGAGGGCGCCATGAAGCTGCGCGTCGCGCGCGCCCTGCCGGACGAAGAATCGCGCTTCGAGTTTGCCGGGGCACTGCTGAAGCGGCTCTCGGGCAAGCCGAACTAGCGCCCTTCGTTTAGACTTACCGGCCATGATGCACCGCTTCGCCCTCACGCTGTGCGCGTTCACGGCACTGGCCCTCGCCGGGACCTCTCCCGCCCGAGCCGCAAACCCTCCTGCGCCGCCGCTGCAGGCGCATCCTGCGGGCCCCACCGGCACCCCGGCCGCAACCCCGCCGGCCACGCCGGCATCCGCCACACCGGCACCGGCAACAACCGCCGCACCGGCGGCGGTGCACCGTGAGTACTACATCGAGATCGTGGTGTTCCGCGATCTCACCACCAACGGCAGCCCGGAGGACTGGCAGGCCGAGCTGCACATGGCACCGAACGTCAGCGGCTCGGAGAGCCCCACCGGCACGGGTGTCGGCCATCTGGTCCGCATTGTTCCCCCCTCCGGCTACAAGCTCACCGGCATCTGGAATGCGCTGCGCGGCAGCGCCGATTACCGCCCGGTGGCGCATGCGGCCTGGATCCAGACGGCGAGCGACTGGGGCACCCATGCGGGGTTCAACCTGAGTGAGCTCGGCGTGCAGGTCCCGGGCCTCACCGGTCTGGTGTATTTCGAGCGCGGCACGTATCTGCACCTCGGCCTGACGCTCGATTACACGATGCAGCATCCGCCGGCCGGACTCGACGCCCCGCCGGGCACGACATTCGTGATGAACGAAACGCGCCGGGTGCGCTTCTATCAGCGCAATTATTTCGATCATCCGGCCTTCGGTGTCATTGCGCTCGTGCTGCCGGTCCATCGTCACTCCTGAGTCTGGCTGGACTTGACCCGACGCTTGGCTGTTCCCTGCACCGCGCAGGATCTCATTGGCGTGGAATCTTCCACCGGTGGGCAGGTCGGGCCGTTCTCACTCGGTCGAACCGAGGGTCCGTTCCCCGCACGTCGCGATCCACCTGCTCGGCGGAAGCGTAGTTCGCCGGCTGGATTTTTCATGACCACCGCTCAAACCGATGCAGGTTCCGGGTCTGACCGTGCCTGGCCGGCAAACTGAGCGCCGCGCCTGGATTTAAGCCCCCGGGATCGCTCATCTGCCGGTCTGTTCCAACAGAGACACATGTTGTGTAAGATCCGTGTCGACTCAATTCTCGGGAAAGCAGTCCGTGCAAATCGACGTCACGCCGATAATTCCACCCGAGCGGACCATGACGGCCGCCGAGGCACTTGCCGGACTGCAACCCATGCTCACTCCGATGCAGGCGGCGGCCTGGCTAGAGGACTCGCGTGGTGCGTTTGACGAAGCGACACGCGATCCTTGGGCCTGATCATTGACGGTCGTCTCGGCGTCGAGCATGCGGCTGTCCAGATCGATCGCCAGACTGTAATCGAGTCCGCACGGCGGGCCGCGTGACTCCGTCAGGTCGAGAGCCGGCCGATCCTCGCTGCGGACTTTGGCGTGCACGCCACCGCAGCCAAGCTGTCCGGGTGCGCACTGCGACCCCGCTACAGCGACCTGAGGATCTCAGCGCAAGCGATTGCGCACGGCGGCGCGCTTTCGACCCTCGACTAGGCCCACGTTGCGGCCGGGCTTGCGCATCCGCCCGCTCGCCCCGCTGGGCATCCCCGATCTGCGCCTATCGGAATTTCCGCGCGCCTGACTTGAACCCACAGGCCCGGCCAAGCAGGCGCCGTACGCCAGTGCCGCACTGCAGACACCCCAAGACGTACAGCACTCAGCCGCTCTGCGGATCCAGGCACCCGCGAGTGGCAGCAGCCGCACTCATTCAGGAAATTCCTTCGACGTCAGCGCCACCTCGCCACTCTCGAGCAACGACTTGAGGTTCGAGAGGATCTTCGGCCAGCCGCCGGACACCGCCGTGATCAGCTTCGATCCCTCGCGGGCCATCGTGTGCGTGATGGTCAGCTTGACGGCCGATCCGCTCGACTCCAACTCGAGAACGCACCGCGCCTCGCCCTCTGCCGCAAGCTCCGCATTGCGCTGATGAAACCACCGGATGACGAGCCGGCGCGGCGGCACCGCCTCGAGAATCTCCCCGCTGTCGCACACGGTGCCGTCCGCAGTGACCATTTTCCATGCGGCACCGGGAACCCAGTCGCTCTCACAGTACATCCCAAACCAGTACTGCTTCATGAACTGCCGATCCTCCGTGAGCGCGGACCACACACGCTCGGGCGTGGCGCGGATGTAGGTGACGTAGACGAAGGTTGATCTAGTCATCGGTGCTCTCCAGCCGCCGTTTCAGATCGGCGAGCGCCTTCAATCGCGGCGTATCGAACTTCGCGATCCAACGTTCGTAGATTTGCTGCAGCGGCACAGGGTTGAGGAAGTGGAGCTTTTCACGGCCGCGGCGCACCGTGACCACCAGATTGGCCGCCTCCAGGACCCGCAAGTGCTGCGTGACGCCCTGACGGGTCATGTCGAGGTGTGCGCACAGATCGTTGAGCGTTCGGCCGTCGTGCGCGCGCAGCAGATCGAGCACGGTGCGCCGGCTGGGATCGGCCAGGGCCTTGAACAACAGATCGGTGCCGGTGGGTTCCGTCATGCACAATAGGCAAGTCTTTGCTTGCCTGTATAATAGGCAATCGTTTTGTTGCCTGTCAAGCGCCTCGCGCCTCACCGTGAGATCTGACCGCCCAAAGTCCTCAGTCGTAGCACCCGCCCTGCCGGGACGACGCTCACGGCGCTCACCAGCACCACGATCAGTGCGAGACCCTCGAGCCAGACGGTATCGCCCACCGTTCCCGTCGGGACACCGAAGTGGTGCCAGAAATACCTCAACACCCTCTGCTGCGCGGCGGCGGCCGCCCACAGGCCGACCGCACCTCCCACGACACACAGCACGGCAGCCTCAGCCACCACCAGACCCATGACGTTGAGATTTGAGAAGCCCAGAGCCTTCAAGAGCGCGAACTCCCCGACCCGTTCGCGCACCGAGTACACCATCACGTGACCGATCACGAGCAGCAACGTCAGCAATACCGCCATGCCGACGCTGCGCACGATGAGTCTGACATCGAAAATCTGTGCGACGTAGTTCGCCATCGCGGCACTGAATGAGCGCGTTCGAGTCGGATGACTCGAATTCTCCGACAGTGCATCGATGGCGCGCGAAATCCGTCCCGCGGCCCGCCGATCGTCGATCTGCTCGAGGTACGCCCCCACCGTCCCGCGTCCCCGGGCGCGTGCGGCCGCGAAATAACTCCAGTGCAGGAAAAGCGTATTCTCGCGGTCGCGCCGGCGGGTGCGGTAGATCCCGCACAGCGTAAACATCCACACCGGCGATCCATTGCGCTGCGTGAACGTCGGGGCGCGAATCGGAATCTGCTCACCGACCCGCCATCCGTACCGGTGTGCCATCGAGGCGCCGGTGATCAACCCCGGGCGGGTCGCCTCGAAGCACCGCCACTGCCACCGCGGCATGTGATAACCGCGGAACACCGTGAACCAGCTCGGCGGCACCGCAAACCCGCCGACACCCTGATCGACTCGTTGCCAGGTGCCGAAGAAAAAGTGGTTGTACGTGACCTGCTCGACCCCGGGTATCGCTGCAATCTGCTTATCGAGGGCGAGCGGCAACGCTCCGCCACGCACCTGCGGCACCGTCACGAGCCGGTGGGCTGCCCGCTCACTCTGTCCGACCGCGCGCAGCGCTGCGGTCAGACTGCCCAGCAGTCCCAACAGCCCGAACGCGGCGAACACCGCCAGCAGCGTAAGACCCGTGCGCAGCGGACGCCGACGCAGCTCTGCCCATACCAGGGGCACCCAGCGCATCGCCGGGACTCGCCGGCTACAGCTCCCGCAGTCCGTCGGTGACCGGCATGCGCGCGGCCCGCAGTGCCGGGAACAAGCCGCCGACGAAGCCGATGGCGAGCGCCCACTTCAGTCCCTGGCCGATCAGGGTCGGGGTCACCCGGAACTGGAAGACGACGGCACTGAAGTTCGGTCCCATGGTCGAGGCGGTGAAGTCGTGGAACAGCCCCCAGGCGATCAGCGCCCCGACGATGCCGCCACCGAGTGCGAGCAGCAGGGTCTCGGCGAGGATCGAGAACACTACGACGCCGCCCCGAAATCCGATCGCACGCAGCGTCGCGACCTCGCGGGTCCGCGCCGCCACCGCGGCGTACATGCTGTTCAGCGCCCCGGCCATCGCACCGATCGCCATGATGGCCCCGACCACGGTCGCCAGCACCCGGATCACGCGCGTCATGCCCTTGGACTGCTTGGCGTAATACGCGCGCGTCGTCTGCGCCTGCACCTTCAGGCGTGGATCACTCGCCAGCGCCGCCTTGAACGCGCCGATGGCCTTCGGGCTGGTGAGCCGCACCGTCGCGGACTGCACGCTTGCACCCCGATGAAAGGCCGTTGCGACCATGTTCACGTCGCCCCAGAGCTCCGAGTCGTGCGCCCCGGCATGGGCGAACACCCCGACGACCTTCCAGGGCTGACCATTGATGGTGACGCTCGAGCCGATCGAGGTGTGACGGAACTCCCGCACCGCGTTGCGGCCGGCATCGAGTTCACGCAGCCCCGGCGTGAAGCGCCGCCCGGCGATGAGTTTCACGCCCGGGCGGACCGCCCAGACTTCGGCGCCGACGCCCCGGATCGTGACCGAGCCGTAGTGCCCCGAGCCCTTCTTCGTCAGCGAGGCGGCCACCACGACCTCCGGGGAGATCAGCGGCTGGCCCGAGGCATCATGGGCCACCTGCGGCTTCTGCCCGATCAGCATCACGCTCGCCTGATCCAGATTCGAACTGCTCTCGGAAATCGCCCCGGAACGCAGCACGATCGCCCGATCGACGCTCCCGGTCGACTGGAACGTCGCCTGATAGCCGCTCGCCATCGCCAGCAGCGCCACCAGCACCCCGACCACACCGGCAA
>JAKADE010000180.1 GCA_021820785.1 Pseudomonadota bacterium | reverse complement strand
CGGCGGCAGCGGCGTGCACGGCCAGATGCCGAGCGTGTCGTTGCGCACGCAGTACTCGGCCGGGAACCAGCGCCGGTCCATGCGGAAGTAGGCGAGCTGCGTGCTGTTCGGATCACTGGCGAGGGTGAAGCGCACGGTGGCGTACTCGCCGTCGGCGAGCCGCGCAAGTGCGCGGCGGAAATCCTGCAGGTTGTCGATCGGCCAGGAATCGATGTCGTGGATCACCGCCCCGCGCGGCACGCCGGCGGCGCCGAACACGAAGCCGGGATTGGCCACCCACACCCCGCGCGGCGGCACATTCAGCTGCAGCGCCATCTCGTACGAGAGTGTGTTCACCACCGCGTTGCCGAACTGCACGTAGGCGCTCGGGGCGAGCGCATTGAGATCCCCGACCGGCAGGTGGACCGTGATCTCGTGACCGCCGCGTTCGACCTGCACGGTGACCTGGCGACCCACCTCGGCATCGAGGATGTGCTCGAGCGGCTCGAAGGTCGTCACGTAATGCCCATCGAGGCGCACCAGGATGTCCCCGGGCTGCAGCACCCGCGCGCTCGGCGAGCCGCCGAGCACGGTGCTCACCACGAGCATGCCGGTGCGCTGCGGGAACGCTTTGCGCACCGCGGTCTCGACCGGCCGCGGCAGACCGAGTCGTTCGAGCTCATCGAACGGGATGTAGTGAAAGACGGTGTAGAGCGTGCCGCGCGTGACCGGCTTGCCCTGCTGGATCAGCCGCAGTGCCCGCTGTACGGGTGCGAGCGGCAGATAGAAGCTCGAGGCGGCATTGCTCGCCCCGCCGGCATTGAGGGCCACGACGTTGCCGCGGATGTCGATGACCGGGGAGCCGGAGGAGCCGCCGGAGGTCCCCGAGGCGGCCTGCAGGTAGAAGGTGTTGAAGTCGTTGTAGTTGCCGAACCCGTAGTACGGCGCGCGGCGATGCAGGCGCGCGAGCGTACCGGCGAGAATCGACAGCTGCTCCCCGGCGTTGTTGCCGATCACGCGGATCTCGCGCCCGACCCGGGCGCCGGCCGGATCGAGCTTCAGCGCCTTGGGGTGGATGTAGCGCAGCTTCTTCGGATCGAAGCGGTAGAAGCCGAAGTCGTGCACCGGGTCGCGGTAGATCGGGTAGATCGGGATCTGTTCCCGGTCGAGGAACGTGGCGGTCGCCGTGACCGGCCCGGGCGTCACCACGTGACGGTTGGTGAGGATGATGCCGCGCTTGGCGTCGACCACGAAGCCGGTCGCCTCCGCCGTTTCGTTCACGTCGGTGTCGAAGGCCCGATCCTGGTTGAAATTGATCGCCACCACGCTGCTGGCGATGCGCGCGAGCGTTGCGGCCCAGGTCGGATTGGACTCGAGCGCCGCCGCCTGGCGCGCCAGGTGGGCCGCCACGGCCGTCGGCAGGGGCGGATGCGCCGGCGGTGCGGCAGGGGCAGCGGCCAGGGCAGCCGGGCCTGCCGTCAGCGTGAGCACGGACAGACAGATCACTCGCAGCACTCGCATCGTCCCCCCGGATGACATTGCGCTAGCGCCCCAGCAGCACCAGCAACCACACGACCGCCAGCAGTCCGAACGACATCAGCACGGCGGCCGAGCCGATGTCCTTGGCGAGACCCGCGAGCGCATGCCGCTCGAGCCCGATCCGATCCACGGTCGCTTCGATGGCACTGTTGATCAGCTCCACGATCAGGATCAGCAGCACCGGGGCGACGAGCAGCGCCCGCTGGGTGCCGTCATGGCCGAGCCACAGCGCCAGCGGTACGGCGAGCGCGGCGAACGCCAGCTCCTGGCGAAACGCCGCCTCCTCGCGAAATGCGCCCGAGAGCCCGCGGGCACTCGCACCAAAGGCGCGCAGCAGCCGCTTGAGGCCTCTGGGCTTGTACCGCTCGATCGCTACGGGGCCGCTTTCCACGCCAGGTCCAGCTGCTTGGCCGCCCGGACGTCGTCGAGCCGCCGTACCGGCATGGTATGCGGAGCGCTGCGCACCCGCTCGGGTTCTTGCGTCGCCTCGGTGAGGATCTGCACCATCGCCTCCACGAACGCATCGAGCGCGGCCTTGCTCTCCGTCTCGGTCGGCTCGATCAACAGGCATTCCGGCACCAGCAGCGGGAAATACGTGGTCGGCGCATGCTGACCATGATCGAGCAGCCGCTTGGCGAAGTCCATCGCCGTCACCCCGAGCTCGCGCGCCTGGCGCTTCACGGTGACGATGAACTCATGGCTGGCGCGCCGCTTCGGATAGGCGGCATCGAAGCCCGCACGGGTCAGGCGCGCGAGCAGGTAGTTCGCGTTGAGCGTCGAGTACTCGCCGACCTTGGCCATGCCGTCGCGGCCGAGCATGCGCATGTAGATGTACGCGCGCAGCAGCACCCCGACGTTGCCCGCGAAGGTCGAGAGCCGCCCGATCGACTGCGGCCGGTCGCGCTCGGTCTGCCACACGTACCGCTCGCCTTCGCGCGCCACGACCGGCACCGGCAGGAACGGCGCGAGCCGCGCTGCGACGCCCACGGGACCTGCGCCCGGCCCGCCGCCGCCGTGCGGGGTGGAGAAGGTCTTGTGCAGATTGACGTGAATGACATCGAAGCCCATGTCCCCGGGACGGACCTTGCCGAGGATGGCGTTGAGGTTGGCTCCATCGTAGTAAAGCAACCCGCCGGCGGCGTGCACCGTGCGGGCCACTTCCTCGATGCGCCGCTCGAACACCCCGAGCGTCGAGGGGTTGGTGAGCATGATGCCGGCGGTCTTGGGACCAACCGCGGCCTTGAGCGCGGCGAGATCGACGTCACCGTCGGCATCGACCGGGACTTCGCGCACCACGCAACCGCACATGGTGGCGGTGGCGGGATTGGTGCCGTGAGCCGCCTCCGGCACGATGATCTCGTTGCGCTCGAGGTCACCGCGCGCCCGGTGATAGGCCCGGATCATGGCCACACCGGCGTACTCGCCCTGCGCGCCGGCCATCGGGCTCAGCGCCACCGCCTGCATGCCGGTGACGGCCTTGAGCATCTCCTGCAGCTCGAACAGGCACTCGAGCACGCCCTGGCCGGCGGATTCCGGCGCGAGGGGATGGCGGCCGAGAAATTCCGGCAGCATGGCGTACTGGTTGCATGCCTTGGGGTTGTATTTCATCGTGCACGAACCGAGCGGATAGAAGTTCGTGTCGATCGAGAAGTTCAGCTGCGAGAGCCGGGTGAAGTGACGCACGGTCTCGAGCTCGCTCACCTCGGGCAGCAGCGGAGGCGTGCGGCGCAGCTGCGCGGCGGGCAGATCCGCCGTGCTCGCCGCCGCCGGCGGACTCGGCCACTGGTCCTCGGCGCCGCGGCCCGGCACGGAGTACTCGAAAATCAGCTTTTCCAGGCGGTTGGTTCGTTCAGTGCTCATCGGAGCCTCTTCGGATCAGGCGGCCTGCGCGTCGCGCAGGCATTCCTCGAGCGCTCTCACGTAGCGCTCGATGTCCTCTTGGGTCTTGGTCTCGGTGGCGCACACCAGCAGCGCGTGGCCGAGTTCCGGGTAGTGTTCGGCGAGATCCCAGCCACCGAGCACGCCGCGCGCGGCGAGCCGCTCGAGCAGCGGCGCCACCGGCCGATCGAGGCCGATCACCGCCTCGTGAAACACCGGCAGCGGGAACACCCGGCGCACTCCGGGCACGCCCGTCAGGGCCTGCAACAGCTCCCCGGTGCGCGCATGCGAGACGGCTGCGGTGCGCCGCAGGCCCTCGGCGCCGAGCAGCGAGAGGTGGATCGTGGCCGCGGTGACCATCAGGCCCTGATTGGTGCAGATGTTCGAGGTGGCCTTGGCGCGGCGGATGTGCTGCTCGCGCGCCTGCAGCGTCAGCGTGAAGCCCTGCCGGCCATCGGCATCCACCGTGCGCCCGACGATGCGCCCCGGCATCTGGCGCACGTACGCCATGCGCGTGGTCATGAAGCCGAAGTACGGCCCGCCGGAGGACAGCGGAATGCCGAGCGGCTGACCGTCCCCGATCACGATGTCCGCGCCCTCGCGGCCCCACTGGCCCGGCGGCTTCAGCAGCGCCAGGGAGACCGGGTTGACCACGGCCACCACGAGGGCCTTGTGGGCATGCGCCCAATCGGTGAGCGCGTCCACGTCCTCGAGACGGCCGAACACGTTCGGCTGCTGGATGACGAGCGCAGTGATGTCCTCACCGGCGTAGCGCTCGAGCGCCTCGAGCGCCGTACCGCCGGCTTCGGCCGAATACGGCACCTCTTCGAACGTCACGCCCTGGTTGCCGGCGATGGCGAGCGCGGTGCGACGGTAATAGGGGTGCACGGTGCGCGGCACCAGAATGCGCTGCGAGCGCGAGTGCCGGTTGGCCCGTACGGCCATCAACGCGGCCTCGGCGAGCGCGCTGCCGCCGTCGTACAGCGACGCGTTGGAGACCTCCATGCCCGTCAGGCTCGTCATCATGCTCTGGAATTCGTACAGCAGCTGCAGCGTTCCCTGGCTGGCCTCTGCCTGGTAGGGGGTGTAGGCGCTGTAGAACTCCCCGCGCGTCGCCAGGGCCCACACCGCCGAGGGAATGTGGTGCTCGTACGCGCCGGCGCCGATGAAGCACAGCGGCCGCCCGTCGCGGCGCGAGCGCTCGCCCATCAGCCGCGCCAGCTGCATCTCGTTGAGCGCCTCGGGCACGCCCTCGAGCGCCCCGATACGCAGGTTGGCGGGAATCTCCTCGAAGAGCTGCTCGAGGCGATCAACCCCGATGGCCTCGAGCATCGCGGCGACGTCCTCGCGGGTATGCGGCACGAATGCCATCAGTCGCCCTCCTCGGCCGTGAGCTTCTCGTATTCGGCCGGCGAGAGCAGCGCCGGCAGGGCCCCCGCGGGGCGCAGCCGGGCGAGCCAGCCGGCGCCATACGGATCGGTGTTGAGCGTCTCGGGCGCCCCGGCGAGCGCACCGTTGCCCTCGGTGACTTCACCGCTGAGCGGCGCATAGACGTCGGAGGCCGCTTTGACCGACTCGACCACGGCGAACGGCTCGCCCGCGGTCACGTTGCGGCCCGCCTCGGGCACTTCGACGAATACCAGGTCGCCGAGAGAATGCTGCGCGTGGTCGGTGATGCCGACCTCGACGGTGCCGTCGGGCAGCGTCCGCAGCCATTCGTGGGTCCGCGTGTATTTGAGATCGGAAGGAACCTTGCTCATGCGACGCTCCGTGGGGTCGAATCGAGGGATGTGTATGGATGATGACGATGGATCTGCGCCACTCGGGCGGTACGCGGCTCAGCCGACCAGCGACTTGCCGTGCCGCACGAAGGGCGGTTTGACGACGCGCGCGGCCAGCAGCTTGCCGCGCACCTCGACCTGCACCTGATCGGGCGCGGCGATCGGGATGCGCGCGAGCGCGATGGAGCGCTCGAGCGTCGGGGAAAACGTGCCGCTGGTGATCTGCCCCTCGCCGATACCCGGCGCGAGCACGCGCTGGTGGGCGCGCAGCACGCCGCGCTCCTCGAGCACCAGTCCGACGAGCTTCGCTTCCAGCCCGCGCGCGCGCGCGGCCTCGAGCGCCTCTCGGCCGATGAAGGCTCGCGGGGTGTTCATGGCCACCGTCCAGGCGAGCCCGGACTCCAGCGGGTTGGTGGTCTCGTCCATGTCGCTGCCGTAGAGGTTCATGCCGGCCTCCAGGCGCAGCGTGTCGCGCGCGCCCAGACCACAGGGCACGACGCCTGCCTCAAGGAGCGAGCGCCACAGCGCCTCGGCCTCCTCGGCCGGCACCATGACCTCGAAGCCGTCCTCGCCGGTGTAACCGGTGCGCGCGACGAACCAGCGGCCGATCTCGCCGCCAAAGAACGCACCGAGCGCCAGCGCACGTTCGGCGAACGCCGGCGGCAGCAGCCCCGCGACGCGCGCACGTGCCTCCGGGCCCTGCACCGCGAGCATCGCCAGATCGGTCCGCTCGCGCACGGTGACGCCGTGAGGCTCGGCATGGCGGCGCATCCAGGCCAGGTCCTTGTCGCGCGTCCCGGCATTGACCACGGCCCGGAACCACTGCTCGCCGAGGTAGTACACGATCAGATCGTCGATGACGCCGCCGCGCTCGTTGAGCAGACACCCGTAGAGCGCCTTGCCCGGGACGGTGAGCTTGCCGACGTCGTTGGCGAAGATCTTCTGCAGGAAGGGCCGCACGCCCTCGCCCTGGAGGTCCACGACGCACAT
>JAKADE010000179.1 GCA_021820785.1 Pseudomonadota bacterium | reverse complement strand
GACACTGCGCACCCAGCTGAAGGCCCAGATCAGCGCCCCGGACCAGACGATCGCGCGGGCCGCCGAAGCGGCGCTGGCGGGCCTGGAGCGACGCCTCTCGGGCGCGACCCTGGCCGGCGGGGCCCTGGGCGCGACCCAGCCGCAACCGGCGCACGAGGCGGCGCCCGAGGCGCCCGCCCCGAGCGTCGCGGCGCGAGCCGCGGCCATCGAGCGGCTCGACATCCAGACGCTGCGTCCCGGGGACGTCATCGAGGGCCGCTACAAGTACGTCGAGCGCATCGGCCGCGGCGCCTTCGGCACCGTGCTGCTGATGGAGGACACGGTGGTCGACGAGCGGCTGATCCTGAAGTTCCTCAACCCGAACGTGGCGACGGACGAGGAAGTCATGAAGCGCTTCGTCCACGAATTGCGCTACTCGCGCAAGATCACGCACCACAACGTGATCCGCATCTACGACTTCCTCTACATCCAGGGTAACTACGCCATCTCGATGGAATACTTCCCCTCGCACACGCTCTCGAGCGAGGTCAACGGGGAGAAGCCGCTCGAACTGAAGCGTGCGCTGCAATTCGGGATCGACATCTGCACGGGCATGGCCGTGGCACACCAGGCCGGCATCGTGCACCGGGACCTGAAGCCCGCCAACGTGCTGATCAACCACGAGGCGCTGCTGAAGATCGTGGACTTCGGTGTCGCGGCGGCGCAGCGCGAGAGCGAGACGCAGCTGACGCGCACCGGCTACGTGATCGGCTCGCCGAAGTACATGGCGCCGGAGCAGATCCTCGGCAAGCGCGTCGATGAGCGCGCCGACATCTACGCGCTCGGGGTCATTCTCTACGAGATGGTGACAGGCTCCCCGCCGTACTCGCGCGGGGATCACATGTCGGTGATGTACCAGCACGTGCAGGGCAAGGCCCGCCCGCCGATCGAGCTGAACCCGGCGCTGCCGCCGGGACTCTCCGAGCTCATCATGCGCGCCATGGCAGTCGACAAGAACAAGCGCTTCCAGAGCATGGACGAAGTGCGCGCGGCACTGGAGAAATTCCGGTAGGGGCGCACGCCGCGGGGCTGCCGGTAACGTGCCGCAGCTCAAGATTTCCCGTGCAGGCGGTTGATTTTCTGCGGGAACCGGCGCGAAAGTAGCGGCCCTGGCCCTGGAGTGCGCTTTTGGCCCGCATCGATGCCTTCTTGAAGCTCGGCGTGCAGCAAGGCTGCTCGGACGTGCATCTGGCCGTCGGCGTCCCCCCCATGCTGCGCATGCACGGAGAGCTGCTGCCGATCAAGTTCCGCGACCTGCGCGGAGCGGAGCTCGAAGGCTACATCACCGAGATTCTCACGCCCTCGCAGGCCGAGCGCTTCAACGCCGGCCACGACGTGGACTTCTCGTACGTCTCGGCCGAGGGCGGCCGCTTCCGGGTCAACGTGTTCCGCAAGGACACCGGCATCGGGGCGACGTTCCGGACCATCCCGACCACCGTGCCCTCGCTCGCCACCATGGGCCTGCCGCCGGTGATCGCCAAGCTCTGCGACTACCACCAGGGGATGATCCTGGTCACCGGTGCGACCGGCACGGGCAAGTCGACCACGCTCGCCGCGATGATCGATCACCTCAATCAGACCCGCAAGCTCAACATCATCACGCTCGAGGATCCGATCGAGGTGGTGCACCGCAGCAAGGCGAGTCAGGTCATCCAGCGCGAACTCGGCACCCATATCCCGAGCTTCGCCGAGGGCGTGCGCGCCGCAATGCGCGAAGACCCGGACGTGATCCTGGTCGGTGAGATGCGTGATGCAGAGACGATCTCCATGGCGATGACCGCCGCGGAGACCGGGCACCTGGTGCTCGGCACGCTGCACACCACCAGCGCGGTCAAGACGGTCGACCGCATCGTCGATGCGCTGCCGGTCGAGCAGCGCGAACAGACCAAGAGTTTCCTCGCCCAGAGCCTGCTGGCGGTGGTCACGCAAATCCTGGTGAAGACCCCGGACGGCCGCGGCCGGCGGGCGGTATGCGAGATCATGATGATGACCCGGGCGATCGCCAAGCTGATCCAGACCGAGCAGACCTTCCAGATTCCGAGCCTCGTGCAGACCGGCCGCGACCTCGGCATGCAGCTGCTCGATCAGGCGCTGCTCGCGGCAATCAACGCCCGCGAGATCGATCCGGACGAGGCGTATCTCTACGCCAGCGACAAGCGCGCGTTCCAGAAATTCGTCAGTGACGCCTCGCTGCTGCCCAAGAGCGAACTGGCCGGAGCCTAGGGAGCGGCGCCATGGCGAACATCGATCCTCTGCTGCTCGAGATCCTGCACAAGCGCGGCTCGGACCTGCACTTCATCGCCGGGGAGCCCCCGCGCATCCGCCTCTTCGGTGAGCTCACGCCGCTGAAGAGCGAACCGCTGAGCGCGGAGTTCGTCAAGGCGACGCTCTACGAAATCATGCCGAAGCTCGCCGCGGAGCGCTTCGAGAGCCGCGACGGGGCTGACTTCGCCTACACACTGCCCGAGCACGGCCGCTTTCGCGTCAATGTGCTCAGGCAGCTGAACGGCATGGGCGCGGTATTTCGCGCCATCCCTTCGCGGGCGCTGACGCTCGAGGAGCTCGGCATGCCGCCGGCGGTCACGCAGCTGTGCCGGGCGAACAACGGCCTGGTGCTGGTCACCGGCAAGACCGGCTCGGGCAAGTCCACGACCCTGGCGGCGATGATCGATGACATCAATACGCGCGAGAAAGGGCACATTCTCACCATCGAGGACCCGATCGAATTCGTGCACCAGCGCAAAGGCTGCCTGATCAGCCAGCGCGAGATCGGCGTGCACAGCACGAGCTTTGCCGCAGCCTTGCACTCGGCCCTGCGCGAGGACCCGGACGTGATCCTGGTCGGCGAATTGCGCGACCTGGAGACCATGAGCATCGCGGTCACCGCCGCCGAGACCGGCATCCTGGTCATGGGCACGCTGCACACCAACGGGGCGGCCCAGACCGTCGACCGCATGGTGAACGTGTTCCCCGCCGACAAGCAGTCGCACGTGCGCGCCATGCTCTCGACCTCGTTGCGCGGGGTGATCTCCCAGCAGCTGCTGCAGCGGGTCGACCGGCAGGGCCGGGTGGCCGCGCTGGAGATCCTGATCAACACCCCGGCGGCCGCGAGCCTGATCCGCCAGGGCAAGCTCGACCAGCTCGAGAACACCATGCAGTCCGGCGCGCAGTTCGGCATGCGCACCATGGACTCGGCCATCCAACAGCTGCTCGATGAGGGGCAGGTCTCACCCCGCGAGGCCTACAATAAGGCGATCAACAAGTCCCGCTTCGAGGCCCTGAAAGACGCAGGCTGAGCGCCCCGGACTGTCTCGGGCGCCGCGCTCCCGGTACACTCCCGCGGATGAGCGAGACATACTTCGTCACCACCGCGCTGCCCTACGCCAATGGCCCGTTTCACATCGGGCACATCATGGAGTACATCCAGGCCGATATCTGGGTGCGCTTCGAACGCATGCAGGGCCGCCGGGTGCACTTCGTCGGCGCCGATGACGCGCACGGGGCGCCGATCATGCTCAAGGCCGAGGCCGAGGGCATCACCCCGGAGGAGCTGGTCGCGCGCATCGCCGCCGGGCGGCCGCGCTATCTCGAGGGCTTCCACATCGCCTTCGATCACTGGCACTCGACCCATTCGGGGGAGAATTTCGAGCTCTCGCAGGACATCTACCGGCGCCTCAAGGCAGCCGGGCTGGTTTACGCCAGGCCCATCGAGCAGTTCTTCGACCCGGTCAAGGGGATGTTCCTCGCCGACCGCTACATCAAGGGCGAGTGCCCCAAGTGCCACGCCAAGGATCAGTACGGGGACGCCTGCGAGGTGTGCGGCAGCGTCTACGCGCCGACTGAACTGATCGAGCCGTACTCGGCGCTCACCGGCGCGAAGCCGGTATTGAAGCACTCCGAGCACTTCTTTTTCCGCCTCTCCGATCCGCGCTGCGTGGCGTTCCTGCGCCAGTGGCTCGAGAGTGCCGGACACGTGCAGCCGCAGGTGGCGAACAAGGCGCGCGAGTGGCTCGATGGCCAGGGCGAGCAGGCGCTCGGGGACTGGGACATCTCGCGCGATGCGCCCTACTTCGGCATCCCGATTCCCGATGCGCCGGGAAAGTATTTCTACGTCTGGCTCGATGCGCCGATCGGCTACCTCGCGGCGCTGAAGAGCTATTTCGAGAGCGGCAAGGCGCGCCAGCACGGCGAGACGCGCTCCTTCGAGGAGTTCCTCACCGCGCCCGAAACGCGTCAGGTGCACTTCATCGGCAAGGACATCATCTACTTCCACACGCTGTTCTGGCCGGCGATGCTGCACTTCGCCGGCGCGCCCTACCGCGCGCCCGACAACGTGCACGTGCACGGCTTCATCACGGTCTCGGGCGAGAAGATGTCCAAGTCGCGCGGCACGGGGATCAGCCCGCTGCGCTACCTGGAGCTCGGGATGAACCCGGAGTGGCTGCGCTACTACATCGCCGCGAAACTCAACGGCAACGTCGAGGACCTGGACTTCAATCCCGATGACTTCCTCGCCCGGGTCAACAGCGACCTGATCGGCAAGTACGTGAACATCGCGAGCCGCGCGGCGAGCTTCATCAGCCGTCATTTCGACGGGGCGATCGCCTATCCGAGCGGCACCCAGGCGCTCAGCGCCCGCGCCGGTGCGCTGCTCGAGCAGGTGCGCGCCAGCTACGCCGCACGCGAATACGGCCGCGCGATGCGCGAGATCATGGCGTTCGCCGATGCACTGAACCAACAGTTCGACGCGCGTCAGCCGTGGGTGCTCGCCAAGAACCCGGCGGAGCGTGAGGCACTGCAGGACAGCTGCGCGCAGGCGCTCTACGGCTTCAAGATCCTCACCTGTCTGCTCGCCCCGGTGCTGCCGGCCGTGGCCGAGCGCGTGGCGCGCGAACTGTTCGGACTCGATCGACCGCTCACGTTCGCCGATGTGCTCGAGCCGCCGCAGCACATCCGTCCCTACCAGCACCTGATGACACGTGTCGACGCGAAGCAGCTCGATGCGCTGCTCGAGCCGCCGGCCCCGCCGGCCGCCCCGGCGCCGCCAGCCTCGGCGCCGCCAGCCCCGCTGGCGGCAGCGGCCGAGACCGCAACGGCCGCAACGATCTCGATCGACACCTTCAAGCAGGTCGATCTGCGCGTGGCGCGCATCGCCGCGGCCGAGACCGTCACCGGCGCCGAAAAACTGCTGCGCCTGACGCTCGACCTCGGCACCGAACGGCGCACGGTGTTCGCGGGCATCAAGGCCGCGTACGACCCCGCTACGCTGGTCGGGCGCCTGACGGTGATGGTGGCCAACCTGGCGCCGCGCAAGATGAAGTTCGGCCTGTCGGAGGGGATGGTCCTCGCCGCGAGCGGCCCGCAAGGCGGGCCGTTCCTGCTCGCACCGGATTCAGGCGCCGTGCCCGGCATGCGCATCAGCTGAGTCCGGCACCCCCCCGTGAACCGCGTGGAGGCCATCGAGGCGCTGCTGCCGCAGACCCAGTGCACGCGCTGCGGGTACCCGGGCTGTCGGCCGTATGCCGAGGCCATTGCGCAGGGCAGCGCCGAGATCAACCAGTGCCCGCCGGGCGGGGCGGCAGTGATTGGCCGACTCGCCGCGCTGCTCGGGCGTGCGCCCCTGCCGCTCGACCCGGCCCGCGGCCGCGAAGGCCCCCCGCTGCTGGCCCGTATCGACGAGAAGGCCTGCATCGGCTGTGCCAGGTGCCTGCCCCCCTGCCCGGTCGATGCCATCATCGGTGCGCGCAAGCAACTGCACACGGTCGTGGTCGAACTGTGCACGGGCTGCGAGCTGTGCATCGCGCCCTGTCCAGTCGACTGCATCACTCTGGTCCCGCGCCCGGCGCTGCCGCCCCCGCCAGCGCCGGCCGTGAACCGCCTGCGCTACGCGGCACACACCGCCCGCCTGGAACGCCGCGCCCGCGAGCGCAGCGAGCTGCTCGCGGCGCGCAAACGCCTCGCGGGCGCCGAACCCCCGGGAACCTGATCCGCCATGCATCCGGCGACCCGTCACGCCCTGTACCGCCGCCTGCGCGACGCCAACCCCCATCCGCGCAGCGAGCTCGAGTACAGCAGCCCCTTCGAGCTGCTCGTGGCGGTCATGCTCTCGGCGCACACCACCGACAAGAGCGTCAACGCCGCGACCCGCAAGTTGTTCCCCG
>JAKADE010000178.1 GCA_021820785.1 Pseudomonadota bacterium | reverse complement strand
CCCACGAGCGTTAATCCCTTTTCGGGGTTGCGCACAGAGGAACAGCTCGACAACATGATGCCGATGCTTCAGGACGTGGTACGTCTTTTGGCTTACCCGCTCACGCAGGAAGAAGACGCGCCGGCATTTGAGGACAAGCTCGTCTCGCAGGCGATTCGGGAAAGCTGGCTGGAAAAGAAGGAAGGCACGGAGCTGTCAGACGTTGCCCGTTGGCTTGAGCAGCTCGACGACGGGACGAACAGAGGCGAGGATCTTGCCCTTCAGCTCGAGCAGTTCACCAGCGGGCAGTACCAGAAATGGTTTTCGGGTCAGCGCACTGTCTCGTTCGACAATCCTCTGGTTGTGATCGAGCTCGACGAACTGAAGAACGACCCTCTCTTGCAGGCAGTGATCCTGCCGTTGGTGATGTCTCAAATCACAACCGAGATGTATCTCTCGGACAGAGCCACGCCAAGACTTCTGCTCATCGATAACGCGGGGGGCGTCCTGAGCGGCCTGGCAAATAAACTTCTTGAAAGAGCCTACGGACTAACGCGCGATCACAATGTCTACATCGTATTCGCGAAGCCCGGTGAGACAAAAGGTCGCGGATGGCTGTTCAGACTCTGCCGTCATTTCTTGCCACAACGATTTTCCTGACCATTTAGGTGAAGCTTCCGACCGGATTGACGTACATGTTTACGGTCGGCGCCCCCTCCAGGGTGCGCGAGCAAATCCGCCGCGCCGCGGCCGGCAGGATTGCCCGCGGGACGCGTTGGCGAACCTGCAGATCTCGCTGAAACGGATCTGGCATTTATGCACGATGATCACGCCACCGGCCAATCCTGGATCATCAATGGCGGCGCAGTGCTGATCTCGCATGCCCCGAAGTGTCTGCGGGGCAGGCAGCGGTGGATCGGCGAGGACGGGCACATCAGCGCTCGCCGCCCTATGCCACCCCATCGGGCCGCGCCTCTGAGGTGCGCTCATGGGTGAGCACGCACCCCGCTTCACGGCATGTCGCTGCCGGCATGCCACGCACGCACCCACTGCTTGGCTTGCGCAAGCTGCGGTGCTGTCATGTCCGAAGCAATCTTGTCACGGATGAGCGCTGCATATTGCGCAGGCGGCTCGGAATCCGCCGCCACGGCGACCCACGCATACCCGAGCTCAATGTTCTTCGCCACGGTGCGGCCCGCCATGTATTGCAGACCCAGCATGAGTTGCGCCTGCGCTTCCCCGCCCATGGCCGCCTTGTGAAACCACGCCACCGCACGGTGCATGTTTGTTGATACGCCTTGACCGTTTGCATAGGCAATGCCCAGGTAATACTCACCCCGCGGATTGCCTTCGAGCGCCGCCTGTCGATACCACTTGACCGCACGCACGTAGTGGCCATGCTGGCGGTAGATGTCCCCCAGAAGATTCTGGGCATTCGCATAGCCCCGCAAGGACGACTGCCGCAGCCAGAACAGCCCCTGCGCAGCATCACGCGGGATCCCGGCTCCCTGCAGATACGCAAGGCCGAGCGCGGCCTGAGCCAGCGCGTCTCCGCCCTCCGCGCCACGCCCGAACCATCGGTCGGCGCGAGCGTCATTCTGCGCCACGCCCAGACCGTATTCATACAGCGCGCCGATGTTCTCATCGGCGTAGGCATTACCTTGAGCTGCCGCCTTGCGAAACCACAGCAGCGCCCTTCGGTCATCGAGCGGCACGCCCCAGCCCTTTCGATACAGAAAGCCGATGAGCGCCTCTGCGTCCGGGTCGCCCTGCGCGGCCGAGGCCCGAAACCACCTCAACGCGGCCGTGTAATCACGCGGTACACCGCGACCTTGCGTGTACAGCAGTCCGAGGTTGTATTGCGAATTGGCGATGCCTTGCGCGGCCGCCTTCGCGTACCAGTGCACGGCCCGGGCGTCATTCTGGGTAACACCCCGTCCGTTTTCATACAGATAGGCCAGATCGCACTGTGCGGGGCCCACGTTCTGGCGCGCCGCTTTGCGCAACCAGAATGCCGCCTTCGGGTCATTTTCCTGCACGCCCACACCGCGCAGATAATCCGAACCTACGACGTACTCCGCAGCCGCGTCACCGTGCATGGCCGCCGCGTGTGCCGCTGCGAACCCGCCTTGCGACTGCGCGTCAGTCGGCACGAGCAGACGAGGCGCCGGTTGCCCCGCGAATCGCGTCGGTACCCGTGCGAGGCGGGCAGACTGTCCGTGGGGCGCAGCGTGATTCGTGCTGGCGCATCCGGCCAGCACACCGAGGAGCACAGTGGGCGCCACTGCCCGAAAAATCCGCCGCATTCGACCCTCCCCTCGCGCGCATGTCTCTGCGCGACTTCTTGATTCTTCCCGCCAGCTGCGTCTCAGAATGGCAGGTGCACGCTCACGGTCGCACGACGATGCGCTTGCCGTACGGCGTCAGCGAGAGATGCGCAAGCTTCAGATGCTGAATCGCAAACGGGATGCCGATGATGGTCACGGCAAACAGCAGCGCGCAGACGAGATGTCCGAGCGCAAGCCACAGCCCTCCGAGGAGGATCCACACGATGTTACCGATCAGTGTCAGCAGACTTCGCGCTTCGCTGCGCGTCGGATCATCGATGATTTCGCGTCCGAACGGCCAGAACGTGAACGTCCCGATCCGAAATGCCGCGATGGCAAACGGGATGCCGACAATGGTGATGGCCGCCAGGAGGCCTGCCACCCACCAGCCGAGGCCAGTGACGAATCCGCCGAAGATGAACCACAGAACGTTCCCGAGTAAGCGCATGAGACTCCCTCGTGCCGGCGATTGCGGTCAGCTTACCGCGTCTTGGCGTCGCCGGCATCTGCGCAGCAGCCTGTGCCTCGGCCGGCAAGCCCCTCGCCCCGATCCGCAACACCATGGGCTGCGCATCGGTTCCCGCGTGACTCCGGGCTCCTGACCCGCCCGGCCCGGTCCGCCGCGCCCCCGCATCGGCGCGCGGGGAACACCGGTCAACCGGTGGTGGTGAGTCGCTGGAGCGCGGCAATCCGCTCGGGCAGCGGCGGATGACTCATGAACAGCCGGCTCACCAGCCCGTGCATGCGCTCCCCGGCGATGCCGAACGCCCGGAACTGCCCGGGCAGCGTCGCCGCCTCGGTCCGCTCCAGCGTCTGCAGCGCCGCAATCATGCTGTTGCGCCCGGCGAGCTGCGCGCCGCCCGCGTCGGCCCGAAATTCCCGGTGCCGCGAGAAGGCCATGACGATCAGGGTCGCCAGCACCCCGAACACGATCTGCAGGACGATCACCGTCAGGAAGTAGAACATCCCACCGCCGGCCCGCTCGTCGCGCTGTCCGCCGATGGCCCCGTCGATTGCGGTGCCGACGACCCGCGCCAGAAAGATCACGAAGGTATTGAGCACCCCCTGCAGGAGGGTCAGTGTCACCATGTCGCCATTGGCGACGTGAGTCATCTCGTGTCCGAGGACCGCACGCACCTCCTCGAGCTCCATGCCCTCGAGCAGCCCGCTGCTGACGGCGACCAGCGCGGCATTGCGCCGCGCCCCGGTCGCAAACGCGTTCATGGCCGGCGACTCGAAGATGCCCACCTCGGGCATGGCCAGGTGCAGCCGCGCGGCATGCGCACCGACCGCCTCGAGCAGCCAGCGCTCGGTGGCGTTCTGCGGCGCGCCGATCAGCGTCACGCCCATCGCGCTCTTCGCCATCCATTTGGAGAGCGCGAGTGAGATGAACGCGCCGCCAAAGCCGAACAATGCACTCACGATCAGCAGACCGGTGAGGCTGACGCCGCGGGCGGCCAGGTATCGATCGAGACCCAGGAGCTCGACGATGATGGTGATCACCGCGAGCACGGCGATGTTGACCGCGGCGAACAGAATGATGCGCTTCATGCCGCCCACTCCTTCAGGGTCTGGCCGTGAGGCAGTGCCCGCAAGATTGAGCGATCAGGGAGTCCGGATCATCCGTGAATGTCCTTACTGTCTCAGCCCGCGGCCTGCGCCGCGCGGTGGCTCGCCGCGGCCCCGCTCCCGGGGCCGCGCTCCCTCACGCTCAGCACCCGCCGAGCGCCGCGGCGCCCCGTCTGCGCCCGACACGTTCCCGCTGGCGCGCAACGGCCGCCGCCAGCCGCTCGAGCACCGTGACCGAGCTGCTCCAGTCCAGGCACCCGTCCGTGACGCTCTGGCCGTAGACGAGGGGTTTGCCGGGAACGAGGTCCTGGCGCCCGGCGACGAGGTTGCTTTCGATCATGACGCCGCCGATCCGGCGCTCCCCGGACTCGATCTGCACGGCGATGTCCTCGATGACGAGCGGTTGGCGCTCGGGACGCTTGCCGCTGTTGCCGTGACTGGCGTCGATCATCAGCCGCGTCGTCAGGCCCGCGGCCAGCGTCTCCCGGCAGACCGCCTCGACGCTCGGCGCGTCGTAGTTCGGGACGTGTCCGCCGCGCAGGATGACGTGACAGTCCGGATTTCCAGCAGTCGCCGCGATCGCGCTGCGGCCCTGCTTGGTGACGGCGAGGAAATGATGGGGCTGCGAGGCGGCACGCACCGCGTCCACCGCGATGCGAACGTTGCCGTCCGTTCCGTTCTTGAAGCCGATCGGGCAGGACAGGCCGGACGCGAGTTCGCGGTGAATCTGGCTCTCGGTCGTGCGGGCCCCGATCGCGCCCCACGAGACCAGATCGGCGATGTATTGCGGGGTGATCATGTCGAGGAACTCGCATCCGGCCGGCAGCCCGAGCTCATTGATCTCGACCAGCAGTCCGCGCGCCAGTCGCAGGCCGTCGTTGATGCGGAAACTGCCGTCGAGATCCGGATCGTTGATCAGCCCCTTCCAGCCCACGGTCGTGCGCGGCTTCTCGAAATACACGCGCATCACGATCTCGAGCGAGTCGGCGAGCCGCGCCCGCTCACTCGCCAGGCGTGCGGCGTACTCCTGGGCCGCCTGCGCGTCGTGGATCGAGCACGGACCGATCACGACGGCGAGCCGATCATCCCGGCCGTGCAGAATGTCCTGCAACGCCCGGCGGGCTCCGCTCACCGTACCGGCCGCGCGGTCCGAACAGGGGCGCTCGCGAACCACCTCTTCGGGGGTTACGAGCTCGGTCATTCCGCGAATGCGCAGATCGTCTGTCTGAGTATGCATACTGGGCTCCGGTGGCGCGTCCCCGGGGCGAAAAAAAACCGCCAGGGGACTGGCGGTTTTTGGGGTTGTTTCTTGTCTCGACTAGGTCATGAAACCGACAACAGCCCACCCACCGCCTGGGAACGCGGCCAATAAAATCGATAGGACGCAGCGCGATGGGGGTGAGACTTGGGCACGCGCTAGAGATACCACGGCGCGCGCGACTCGGCAAGCGCCGGCACTCCACACGGTCGCGCAGGACCGACCACAGACCTCGACGCTCCGGCTTCGCGACCCGCACGGCCGTCCGAGGCTCTCTCGGGCGAGGTGCCCGTTGGCTCCGGCGGTGCGCCGGCGCAGCCGACTGTGCGTGATATGATTTTCCCCGCACTGCCGCCTGCCCGCCCCGCACTTCGGGGACATTTCGGACGCGCGGGGATCCGGCTCCGGACCGTTCACCCGTGGCACCCCGGGCGCCGCACTGAGGCTGCGCCGGCGGGCGCACCGACCCCTGCGTGTCCAGAAAGACCGACCATGCCCGAGACCAGCGCCCTGCTCACCGACCTGTATCAGCTCACCATGCTGCAGGCCTACTTCGATCAGGGCATGAATGACACCGCCGTATTCGAATTCTTCGTGCGCGATCTGCCCCCGGCCCGCAGCTTCCTGGTCGCAGCGGGTCTCGAGCAGGTGCTCGAGTACTTGGAGACGCTGCGCCTGAGCGATGCGGAACTCGCCTGGCTGGAGCGCTCGGGACGATTCTCACCGCGCTTCCTCGCCTCGCTCACCGACCTGCACTTCACCGGCGATGTGGTGGCGATGCCGGAAGGGTCGGTGTTCTTCCCCAACGAGCCGATCCTGCGCGTGGTGGCCCCGCTGCGCGAAGCGCAGCTGGTCGAGACCCGGATCATCAACCTGCTGCAGTTCCAGTCCCTGATCGCCACGAAGGCGGCGCGAGTGCGCCTCGCCGCGCCGCGCCACCGGCTCGTGGATTTCGGGCTGCGCCGTGCACACGGGGCGGAGGCCGGCCTGCTGTCCGCGCGGGCCAGCTACCTCGCCGGATTCGACGGCACGGCCACAGTGCTGGCGGGCATGCGCTGGGACATTCCGCTCTACGGCACCATGGCGCACTCGTTC
>JAKADE010000177.1 GCA_021820785.1 Pseudomonadota bacterium | reverse complement strand
AGATGACCGCGCGCAGCCATCGGCATACGGTGCCGCAGATTTTCATTGGCGAGACGCACGTCGGCGGATGTGACGATCTCTATGCCCTCGAGGCCCGCGGCGGGCTCGACACACTTTTACAAAGCGGAGTCTGAATCATGGCGAATGAAGCGGCCGGCACCGTGCCGGCACCCGAAGAGACCAATGGCCCGGTGCTGCAGCTGCAGCACGTCTATCTGAAAGACTGCTCGTACGAGGCCCCGAATGGTCCGCGCGGCGACGGCAACTGGAACCCGCAGATCAACCTGGATCTGCAGACTGCGGTGACGGCGCTCGCGCCCGACGTGCAGGAAGTGGTGCTGACGGTCACCGTGTCGGCCAAGCAGGGCGAGGCCACGGCGTTCCTGGTCGAGGTGAAGCAGGCGGGGGTGTTCCTGCTGCGCAATCTGTCCGAGGAAGACACCAAGCGCGCCATCGGCGCGATCTGCCCCGGCGTGCTGTTCCCGTACGCCCGTGCCGAAGTGTCGCACCTGATCACCCAGGGCGGCTTCCCGCAGCTGCTGCTCCCGCCGGTGAACTTCGACGCGCTGTACGCGGCGAACCAGAACCCGCAGGGGATGCCGGCGAACCAGCAGGCCAACTGAGCCCCCCGCCCGCGCCCGATCATGAACACCGCATCCGGTGACCACCGGCCGGTGGCCGTGCTGGGCGCGGGGTCCTGGGGGACCGCGCTGGCGGTTCAATTCGCCCGCAGCGGGCGCGCGACCCGGCTCTGGGGCCGGGACCGCGCGCAGCTGGCGCGCATGGCCGAGGCGCGCTGCAACGAACGCTACCTGCCCTCAGGCACCTTCCCGGCCGCCCTGCGCATCGAGGCCGATCTGGCGGCCGCGGTCGACGGCGCGGCGGATGTCCTCATTGCCGTCCCGAGCCACGCGCTGCGCGCCCTGCTGGTGCAGATCGCTCCGCTGCTCGCGCCCTCGACGCGGCTCGCCTGGGCCACCAAGGGTTTCGAGCTGCCCTCGGGATTGCTGCCGCATCAGGTGGCGCGCGAGGTGCTCGGCGCAGGCCGCTCCGTGGCGGTGCTGTCCGGTCCGACGTTCGCCCGCGAAGTCGGCGCCGGTCTGCCGACGGCGATGACCATCGCCGCGGCCGATGCGGCCTTCGCGACTGCACTGGCGCAGGATCTGTCGGCGGACAACTTCCGCGCCTACACCTCCACCGACATCGTCGGCGTCGAGGTCGGCGGCGCGGTGAAGAATGTACTCGCGGTGGGCGCCGGGTTGTCCGACGGGCTCGGGTTCGGCGCCAACACCCGCGTCGCGCTCATCACCCGCGGGCTGGCAGAGATGATGCGCCTGGGCGTTGCGCTCGGGGCGCAGCGCGAGACGTTCATGGGGCTGGCCGGACTGGGCGACCTCGTACTCACCTGCACCGACGATCAGTCGCGCAACCGGCGCTTCGGACTGCGGCTGGCCGCCGGCAGCTCGCCGGCCGAGGCGCTGGCGGCCATCGGCCAGGTGGTGGAGGGATACCCGGCGGCGCGCGCGCTGCACGAGGTGGCAGCCCGCCACGGCGTCGAGATGCCGCTCAGCGAAAGCGTCTACCGGGTGCTCTACGAGGGCGTCGCGCCGCGCGAAGCGGTTCGTGAGCTGATGCGCCGACCGATCAAGTCCGAGACCGAGTGAGCGGCGCCGGCGCGCCGGCTCACCCGTGCAGCCACAGGGCGCGCGCCGCGCCGAACAGTGCCCCGAGCAGCAGCACCACGATCGGGCCGCTGGAGAGCGCGAAGCCCACCGAGCGCGTCTTCGGGTCCTTCACGTAGGACACGAAGTAGACGATCCGCCCGATGAGGTACAGCCCGCCGAGCCCGGCCGCCGTGGCGGGGCTCAGGTCACGCGCGAACAGCCACAGCGCCGGAATCAGCAGCACCAGCAGCTCCAGGGTGTTCATCTGCACCCGGTAGTAGCGCTCGAAGGTCTCGTTGCCGGTGGTCGCGGGCGCCGCGACGCCGTAGGTCTCACGCGCCTTGCCCACGGCGACGGCGAAAGCAAAGAACTGAAGCAGAGCCAGCACGATCACCAGTTGCACGAGCGCCATCGGGGCCTCCACGGTCGGCCGCACCTGCGGCCGCGCGTATTGTGCCCGGTGACGCCGCGATGCGCACCGCCGTCCCCTGCAGGCGCGCCGCCGCGATGGCACAATGGCGGCCATGGAGAAGACCCGGGGCTACGCCCATCGGCTCGACCTGCGCACCGGCCTCACGCCGGTCTGGGCGGCGCTCACCGATTCGCGCCTGCTGGGGCAGTGGTGCTCGCCGGGCGCCACGATCAGCGCGCGCCCCGGCGGAATGTTCCGCGCCTGCGTCGACCGGGTCACGGAGCTCGAGGCCTGCATCGATGTGTTCGTGCCCGGGCAGCGCCTGCGGCTCATCTATCTGCCCTGCGCATCACTGCCGCCGGCCGAGAGCGCGCCGGTCGATGACTTCATTCTCGAGCCGGCCCGCACCGGAACCATCCTGCGGCTGCTCGGTTCGGGCGTCCCGGGTTCGCCCGAGTGGGACATTCCCTATTTGCGCCAGCGCACCGGCTGGCAGGCGGCGCTGGTGCGGCTGCGCGCACTGCTCGACGCGGCCGACGCGGAGGCCCTGTGACGGCATTCGTGCTGCGCGCCGTGGTGAGCGCGCTCGGCCTGTGGCTGGCAACCCGGTGGGTGCCCGGCATCCGCATCGATGACGCGGGCACGCTGATTCTCGCCGGCATACTGCTCGGGGTCGTCAACGCGATCGTTCGACCGGTCGTGATCCTGCTGACGCTGCCGCTGACGCTCCTCACCCTGGGGGTGTTCCTGCTGGTGGTCAACACCGCCATGCTGGCGCTCGTCGCCTGGATTCTGCCGGGCTTTCATCTCGAGGGCGGGTTCTGGACCGCATTCGAAGCGGCCCTGATCGTCTGGCTCGCCGGATGGCTCGCCTCCTGGCTGATCGGGCCGAAGGGCCGCATCCAGATCCACATCCACCGGGAGTGAGATCCTGGCGGGCCGCGCGGGATGCGATAATGGCCGGCCACTCCGGTGCGTGCGCCGGGCCTCGGACCTGATATCGCAATGACCGACACATCGAGCTCTGCTGCCGAATCGCTGCACCTGAAGTTCTGCGGCCTGTCGCTGACCTCGCCCATCGTGCTGCTGTCCGGCTGCGTGGGCTTCGGTGAGGAATACACCCGCATCGAGGGCTTCTCCAATCGCGACGCCGGGGCCGTGGTGCTCAAGGGCACCACGCTCGCCGCCCGGCTCGGCAATCCGGCGCACCGGGTGTACGAGACCGCCGCCGGCATGCTCAATGCCATCGGGCTGCAGAACCCCGGCACCGCGCAGGTCATCGAGCGCATCCTGCCGGAGCTGGACTTCAGCGAGACCCGCTTCATCGCCAACGTGTCCGGCTCGACGGTCGAGGAGTACGCCGAAGTCACGCGACTGTTCGACGACTCACCCATCGATGCCATCGAGATCAACATCTCGTGCCCGAACGTGAAGGAGGGCGGAGTGGCCTTCGGCAACTATCCGGACATGTCCGCGCAGGTGGTCGAGGCCTGCCGGCGCGTGACCGGCAAACCGCTCATCACCAAGCTCTCGCCCAATCAGACCGACATCCGCGAGAATGCGCGCCGCTGCATCGAGGCGGGCACGGACGGACTCGCCGTGATCAACACCGTGATGGGGATGGCGATCGATGCGAACACCCGCCGGCCGGTGATCGGCAATATCCAGGGCGGGCTGTCCGGGCCGGCGATCAAGCCGATCGCGCTGCTGAAGGTACACCAGGTGTACGAGGTGGCGCGCAAGCACGGGATTCCCATCATTGGCCAGGGCGGGATCACCACGGCCACCGATGCCATCGAGTTTCTCATCGCCGGGGCGAGCGCGGTCGGCATCGGCACGGCGCTGTTCTACGATCCGATGGTGTGCAAGCGGGTCAATGCCGGCATTGCGCAGTACCTGCACGAGCACGGCATCGGCAGCGTGAGCGAACTGACCGGCACGCTGCGCATTTGAGGGTGCGCTAGAGCGACTCCTCGCCGCCCGTGCCGGCGTCGGCCGGCGGGATGTCCAGGTGCAGCTCCTTGAGCTTGCGCGTCAGGGTGTTGCGGCCCCAGCCGAGCAGCCGGGCCGCCTCCTGCCGGTGACCGTGCGTGCGTTTCAGCGCGGCGCGGATCAGGACCCGCTCGAACTGCGGCAGCGCCACGTCGAGCAGTGCGCCTTCGCCGCGGGTGGACTGACGCGCCGCCCATGCCGCGAGCGCCTGCTGCCATTCGCCCGGCTGATCCGGTTCGGCCGCACCGATTTCCGCCGGCAGGTCCTCCACGCCGATTTCGCGTCCGGGCGCGAGCACCGAGAGACGCCGGCAGACGTTGACGAGTTCGCGCACGTTGCCTGGCCAGCGATAGGCGAGCAGCCGCTGCTCGGCTTGCGGGGCCAGCGTCTTGGCCTCGACGGCCAGGTCGCGGGCCGCCGCGCGCAGATAGTGGCGCAGCAGCAGCGGGATGTCCTCGGCCCGCTCGCGCAGCGCCGGCAGCGCGAGGCGAATCACGTTCAGGCGGTGGTACAGATCCTCGCGGAATGCGCCCCGGGCGACTCGCTCCTGGAGGTTCTGATGGGTCGCGGCGATCACGCGCACGTCGACCCGGATGGGCGTCTGGCCGCCCACGCGGTAGAACTCGCCCTCGGCCAGCACCCGCAGCAGCCGGGTCTGCAGCGGCGTCGACATGTCACCGATTTCATCGAGGAACAGCGTGCCGCCATCGGCCTGCTCGAAGCGGCCGCGCCGCTGGGTGTCGGCGCCGGTGAACGCCCCGCGCTCGTGGCCGAACAGCTCCGACTCCATCAGGTCGCCCGGAATGGCGGCGGTGTTGAGCGCGATGAACGGCCGCGCGGCGCGCGGACTGTGTTCGTGCAGCGCCCGCGCCACCAGTTCCTTGCCGGTCCCGGACTCCCCGGTGATCAGCACCGTCACGCTCGAGCGCGACAGCCGGCCGATGCCGCGAAACACCTGCTGCATCGCCGGCGCGGTGCCGAGCAGCTCGGTCATGCGCGGTTCGGCGCCGCCTTCCGCGGCCGCCGTGGCCGGCACGCGCGCCGCGCGACGGACCAGCGCGACCGCCTGGTCGATGTCGAAGGGCTTCGGCAGGTACTCGAAGGCCCCGCCCTCGTAGGCCGACACGGCGCTGCCCAGATCGGAGTGGGCCGTCATGACGATGACCGGCAGCAGCGGGCGCGTCGTGCGCACGCGGCGCAGCAGTTCCAGACCCGACTGACCCGGCATGCGGATGTCGGTCATCAACACATCGGGGGCGTCGCGCCGCAGGGTCTCCAGTGCCATTTCGGCCGAGTCGAAGGCGCGCGCAGCCATGCCGTCGTTGCGCAATGCGCGCTCGAGCACCCAACGGATCGAGGCGTCATCGTCGACGATCCACACTCTGAGTGCGCCGTTCACGCATCCTCCCGCAGCGGCAGCAGCAGCGTGAAGACGGTGCGGCCCGGTTCGCTGTCGAACTCGATCAGGCCGCCGTTGCGGCTGACCAGTTCCTGGGCCACCGCGAGTCCGAGGCCCGTGCCGTCGGGGCGGCCCGTGACCAGAGGATAGAAAAGGCTCGTGTGCAGCTGCGGTGGCACGCCGGGCCCATCGTCCTGCACCTGGACGCTCGCAACCAGACGATGCCGGGCCGAGCCGATGCGTACGTTGGTCAGGGCGCGGGTGCGCAGCACGATGTGCCCGCGTCCGCCGAGCGCCTGCAACGCATTGCGGGCGACGTTCAGCAGCGCCTGGATGAGCTGATGACGGTCGAGCAGTGCACTGGGCAGGCTGGGGTCGTAATCGCGCTCGATCAGCACTTCGGCGGCCGCTTCGGCGCGCAGCAGCCGGAAGACGTGCTCGCAGATCTCGTGCACGTTGAGCAGGGATTTCTCCGGGGCACGCACCGGGCCGGCGATCGAGTCGACGAGGGCGGCCAGCCGGTCGGCCTCCCCGATGATCACCTGGGTGTATTCCTTCAGGTCCGCGCCCGGCAGCTCGCGCTCGAGCAGCTGCGCCGCGCCGCGCAGGCCGCCGAGCGGATTTTTGATCTCGTGTGCCAGCTGCCGGATCATCAGCCGGCTGCCGTCGAGGCGCGCGAGCAGGTCGTTCTCGCGCGTGATCCGCTGGCGCTGGGTGGCATCGGCGAGTTCCAGCAACAGGTGATTGCCGGTGATCTGGCCTTCGA
>JAKADE010000176.1 GCA_021820785.1 Pseudomonadota bacterium | reverse complement strand
CACCAGCGCATCGGCGGTGTGCGCATTGCACATGTACTCGACGCTGTCGGCGATGATGTCGCGCGAGGGCAGGCTGTAGAGCATGCCGTCGTGGCCCATGGCGATGCCGTCGTCCACCGCGATGGTGTTGAACTCCTTGCCGACGCCGCCGGCCCGCTCGATTTCCCCGATGACCAGCTGTCCGAGATCTTTCAGGTGCACGTGCCCGGGCACGAACTGCGTGAAGGAATTCGCCACCGCGATGATGGGCTTCTCGAAGTCGCCGTCCTTCATGCCGGTGGCGCGCCAGAGGGAGCGGGCCCCGGCCATGTTGCGTCCGGCGGTGCTGGTGCGGGAACGATAAACGGGCATGTTCGAGGCTCCCTGAGGCGGCGGCGAGCCGCACTGGATGGTCGGGGACGATAGTGTGAATCCGGCCGGGCTATAGGGGATAATACGATATCGATGTATCTGCTATAGGGTTTGCGAATAATGGAACTGCGCCAGCTGCGCTATTTCATCGCGATTGCCGAGGAGGGCAGCTTCTCGCGGGCGGCGCACCGGCTGCACGTCTCGCAGCCACCGCTCTCGACGCAGATCAAGAGCCTCGAGGCCGAGCTCGGCGTGCGGTTGCTCGAGCGCACCCCGCGGGGCGTTTCCCTCAGCGCTGCGGGCGCAGCATTCCTCGAGGAGGCACGAGCCGTACTTGCACGGCTGGAGTTCGCGCAGCAGCAGGCGCTGCGCGCTGCGCGCGGTGAACTCGGAGTGCTGTCGGTCGGGTTCGTCTCGATTGCCGACTACGGTGTCCTGCCGCCCGCCCTGCAGAGCTTCCGGGCACGCTTCCCGGCGGTCGAGGTGCAGTTGCATGAACTGACGAGCGATGCCCAGATTCCTCTGCTGCGCGCCGGGCGGCTGGATCTGGGTATCGCGCTGGCGCCGGTGGATGCGCCGGACCTCGAGTTCGAGCGGCTGCTGCGCGAGGAGCTCGTGCTCGCCGCACCGGCGGGGCATCCGGCGGCGCGGGATGCCGGGGCCATCGATCTGCGCGCACTCTCGAAGGAGAGCTTCATCGTTCCGCCGCGCGACATCGCCCCCGGCCTTTACGATCTGACCATCAGTTACTGCCGCTCGTTCGGCTTCGCCCCGCGCATCACGCAGCAGGCGCGGCAGATGCAGACCGTGATCGGATTGGTCTCGAGCGGGATGGGCTTCGCATTGGTTCCGGCCTCGGTGCGCAACCTGCGCCGTGCCGGCGTGCGCTACCGGCGGCTGCGGCGCAAGGCCGTGAGCATCGAGTTGGGCATCCTCACGCGCACGGACAGTCACAATGCGGCACGGGAGCACTTCGTGGCTGCGCTGAAAGCGGCGGCCCGCGCAGCGCCTGTCCCAGAGTGACTCATCGGTGCGGCGCAGCCGGTCTGTTCGCAGTATTGGCGGCGGCTGATTCGGCTCGGTTCGTCGGCAGGCTCGAGCGCAGCTGGATGCCGTCGTGCTCGCTCAGCAGCCGGGCCAGCCAGTCGACGAACACACGCACCTTGCGCTGCAGATGCCGGTTGTGCGGATAAACGATGTGCAGCGGTGCAGGTTCTGCGAGCCACTGGGGCAGGAGCAGCTCGAGCGCGCGGCGTTCCATGGCGTCCTTGAGCACGAAGGCCGGCAGTTGAGCGATGCCGAGTCCGGCTTCTGCAGCCGTGACGTAGCTGTTCTCGTCCTCGAGCGCCAGGTGACTCGGAAATATCGCCGCGATGCGCTCGGTGCCCTTGGAAAAGACCCATTGAAAGGTATCGCCGGTGCGGGGCGAGAAGCGGTTGATGCAGCGATGCGTCGCGAGTTCGCGCGGATGCTGCGGTACGCCGTGGACGGCGAGATAGGCCGGTGCGGCGCAGGTGGCGAAGTACAGGTCACCGCAGCGACGTGCCACGAGGGAAGGGTCGGTCACCTCGCCGATGCGCAATGCGCAGTCGATCCCGTTGGCGATGAGATCGAAGTGACGCTCGTTGCAGCACAGCGCCAGCTCGATGTCGGGGTAGTCGGCAAAGAACGCCGGCAGCGCCGGGAGGATGACGCTGCGGGCGATGAGTGTCGGCGCATCGATCCGGATCCGGCCGCGCGGCGCGGTGGCGCGCTGCGAGAGCGCATCTTCCACGTCGCGCAATTCGGCGAGGAGTGCGCGGGCCCGTTCGTAGTACGCGGCGCCATCTTCCGTCACGGTCACGCGTCGAGTCGTCCGATGCAGCAACGTCACGCCGAGTGATGTCTCGAGGCCCTGCAAGAGATTCGTGGCCGTCGCCTTCGGGATGTGCAGTCCCTCAGCAGCGCGTGCGATGCCGCCGGTTTCGACGATACGCACGAACAGGGTCATCGCCTGGAACTTGTCCATGGATTGTTCGGTGAACCGAATAAAGAGGTCAGTAGTGGCGCTTTAAGCCCGTGAACGAGAACAATAACATGGGGCCATGCGGTTCATCGGGGAGACAGCAATGGACGGAATGACGCAGGTGGTCACGGATCAGACCTTTGATGCCGAGGTGCTCGCCTCGGCCCACCCGGTTCTGGTGGACTACTGGGCGGCGCGCTGTGTGCCGTGCAGGATTATGCGTCCGCTCATCGAACAGGCGGCGGCGCAGTACGCCGGTCGATTGATCGTCGTGACGCTTGATGCCGACGAACACCCCGTGGCGCCAACGCGCTTCGGCGTGCGCGGCTTCCCGACGTTCATGTTGTTCCGGCACGGACGACCGGCGGACGTGCGCGTCGGGTCGATGAGTCGCGGCCAGCTGCAGGCGTTCATCGAGGCGCATCTCTAGAGAAGTGCGGCGAAGTTCTACTCCTCCTCGTCGTGCGCCACGCTGACCAGCCAGTGGCGTAGGGCGGCGAGCGCCTCTGCGCTCAGTGCCTTCTGCAGCCGGGCATCGACGGTCAGCGCGGCATCGCGCGCGCGCTTAAGCAGACTCTCGCCGGAGGCACTGAGCACGAGCGTCAGTACCCGGCCGTGGAGTGGATGCGGCTGTCGCGCGACCCAGTGCTTTCGCAGCAGTACGGCGATGATCGCGTGGACCGTCTGCGGCGTCAGCATCGTCAGCCGTCCAATGTCGGCGTTCGAGCAGCCGGGGTAGGCGCGGATCATGGTGAGCACCAGGAATTGCGGGTGCGTCAGGTCGAGGGGGGCGAGGATCCGATCCATCCGTTTGCGCTGGGCGTGGGCCGCCTGGCGCAGCAGATACCCGAGATGGCCCGCTTCGCCGCGCTTTCCTTCACCGACGGCGGGAATGGCTGTCTTCGGCGACTGGGGTCTTTTGCGCTTGCTCATATATCAGGGCACGAATACTATATTCGGACCCTGATATCTGCAACGCTGCAGCGTTCCGGAACCCGCATGAGTGCATCGCCGAACGTCGACGTTGATGATTTTGCCGCCGCGCTGCCCCAGGCCGTGGCGGCGCTGCGCACGCTGAGCCAGGGCGCTGGTGAAGGTCTGGACCGGGGGCTCGTGGAGCTGATCAAGGTACGAGCTTCGCAGCTCAACGGGTGTGCTTACTGTCTGCAGCTGCACGTGAACTGGGCGCGCAAGGCCGGCGTCGCCTCGTACAAGCTCGACCAGCTCGCCGTCTGGCACGAGGCAGTCGGATTCTCTGCGGCCGAACGCGCCGCGCTGGCGTGGGCCGAGATCCTGACCGAGGCGCGAAGCCAGGAGACCGCACGGGCCCGCGAGGCGCTGCACGATCACTTCAGCGACGAGCAGGTGTTGCGGCTGACGCTCGCCGTCGCAGTCATCAATGCCTGGAACCGCATCGCCGGTCCGCTCGGATTCACACCACCGCCGGCCGAGTGAGGAGAACATCATGCGTTCGATTGCGCAGCGTCGTGCGGCATTTCGCGCCTTGCATCAGTCGGGCTGCTTCGTGTTGCCGAACCCCTGGGACGGCGGCAGTGCAATCCGGTTGGCGAAGCTCGGCTTCCAGGCACTCGCCTCCACCAGCGCCGGCGCCGCCTGGGCGCTGGGCAAGGCCGATGGCGAGATGAGCCTGGAGGAAGTACTTGAGCACCTGCGCCTTCTGGTCGGGCGGACCGATCTGCCCGTGAATGCGGATTTCGAGGCGGGGTTCGCCGACAGTCCGGACGGCGTGGCGCTCAACGTCGCGCGCTGCATCGAAACGGGTGTGGCGGGTCTGTCGATCGAGGACCGTCTCGGTCAGGGACTGTACCGGCTGGATCAGGCCGTGCAGCGCGTGCGCGCCGCACGCGAGGCGATCGATCGCTCCGGTGAGGAGGTTGTGCTCGTGGGGCGCTGTGAAGCGTTCTGGCTCGGCCAGCCCGATGCCGATGAGGTCCTGGAGCGCCTCGATGCCTACAGCCGTGCGGGCGCCGATTGCCTCTACGCCCCGGGTATCCGCGATCTGCGGCTCATCGCCCGGCTGGTGCGCACGCTCGACAAGCCCGTCAATGCCAACCTTTCGGGCACGGGCCTGTCGGTGGCGGAGCTGGCGGCCGTCGGAGTGCGTCGGGTGAGTGTCGGCGGGGCACTGGCCCGCGCCACCTGGACGGCGTTCGACGGCATTGCCGAGCGGCTCTGGACGGAAGGGCGGCTGCCGGGCTAGCCGCAGGCGCACCGCGGCGAGCGGTGCGCCGGTGCGACACATCGGACGGCGCAGCGCGCCGGGCAGCCAGCAGGCTGCACCGTCCGGGGTGCGTGAGAGCGGGTTAACGCAGCGCCTGGACGGCGCGGGCGATGCCCGCCGGATCGAGACCCTGATGCCCCATCTGCTGCCACAGTCCGCCGCAGCCTTCGCGGTACGTGCCGATGTGGTTGTAACGTCCCTTGAAGCCCGCCTGCAGCAGCTGTGATCCGAAGCGGCTGCCGAGACCCGTGCGCACGTTCCACCCTTCGGTCACGAGCACGAACGGCGCCTGGGCGAGACGCTGCATCATCTCGGGGTCCACCACGTTGAGTGTCGGCTTGTTGATGAGGCCGACCTTCACGCCGCTTTCGGCGAGTGTCGTCACGGCATCGAGCGCGCGATAGACGGTCTCGCCCATGGCGACGATGTAGCCGCCGCCCGCGGGGGCGGAGCGCACCACATAGTCCTTGCCCGGCTCGAACGGTTTGCCTTCGTAGAGCGGCTTGCCGGACTCATCGAGCAGGTCCGGGACCGGTGCGCGCGTGCTGAAGAGGAACCGCAGCCCGGGGTCGTTGAAGATGCGTTTGACGCAGGCGGCGAACTGGTGACGGTCGGCGGGGAAGTACAGCCGGGTCGTGTCCTCGCCGTGCGCCGGCAGCAGTCCGCCGTCGGCGAGCATGCTGTTGATGCCGAAATGGCAGGTGTTGTCCGCCATGTCGTCGACGCCGCTGTGACTGAAATGCGCCAGCACGTTGGCGAAGTTCAGACGCGCCATCGTGATCTCGCTGAGGCACATCTCGAGGAAGGCGCTGAAGGTGGCGAAGATGCCCTGGCGTCCGGGCTGCGAGCCGAAGCCCGCGGCGGCGGAGTAATTGCCGCGCTCCATGATGCCGCCGCGCACGAACACTTCCGGATACTTCTTGTGCACGTGGTGCAAGCCGCAGGAGCCCTCGAGGTCGTTGTCGAACACTTTGACGCTCGCGAGGCGCTGCGCCGGGGTCATGCCGTCGAGCAGTTCGTTGACGATCTTGCCGAAATCGTCGCGATTCTTGCCGACGCCGGAGGAGCCGCGGTAGGTGAGCGGACTCTTGTCCGTCTGTGCCGCCTTCAGCATGGCGATCGCCGCGTCGTAGCCGCCGCGCGCCTGCAGATACTGAATGGCCGTTTCGGTCTTGAGGACCTCGTGCGCGTGCGGGCTGCCCTCGGCGCCGACGATCCCCGGGGCCATGGGGCGCTTGATGACCACCGCCTGGGGGCGCGCATCGCTGAACGCCCGGGCAAGATCCGTGTACAGCGCATCGAGGTCTTCGCCCATCGTGGTGGCGGTGGTCAGTCCGTAGCCGGACAGCGTGCGCGTCAGGTCATAGCCGGGCATGTACTGCTGCGGATGGCCGGCGATGGTGACGTTGTTGTCATCGAGGAGCAGCTTGATGTTCAGCTGCTGCGCCACGGCGAGGCGCGCCGCCTCGGCATTGTCGCCTTCCATCTGGCTGCCATCGGAGCCGAGCAGGATCACGGCCTTGTCCGGGTTCGCCATCGCGACACCGTTGCAGAATGCCCAGAGGTGCCCGAGGCGCCCGGAGCTGAATTGCACGCCGGGGGTCAGCTTCTTCTCCGGGTGGCCGGGCAGGCCGCT
>JAKADE010000175.1 GCA_021820785.1 Pseudomonadota bacterium | reverse complement strand
AGGGCGCGCTCGTGCTCGGCAGCGGCGCGATTCTAGGCAGCGTTCTCGCCCTCCTCATTGGCAGTTGGCTCAGCGCACACTACGCCTTACCGAGATTGAATCTCGCCTATCTGCTCGCCGGCATCGCCGCGCTCACGGCGGTCGGCGAGCTTGCCGCCTGGCAGCCGGCACGGCGCGCCGCACGCATCCCCCCGTCTGTGGCGACACGCACCGTGTAACCACGCATGGCTCGGTGCCTCACCGCTGTGCACTCTCACTCTTCATTCAGAGCTCTAGGAATGACCACGCAGTATCCACTCAATCGGGCCGAGCAAGGTCGTCGTGCCTCGCGTACCCGCGGAGCATTCGGCCGCGCCAAGAGCCTTGCGGCGCTCCTCGGCGGTGTTCTGACGGTATGCACCGCCAGCGCTGCCGGGGCCGCGAACTTCCTGCAGGTCTACCAGCAGGCACTACACAACGATCCGACCTACCGGCAAGCCTATGCGACGTATATGGCTGCGCGCGAAGCACGCCCCGAGGCCTGGGCCGCACTGCTGCCGCAGATCACCGCGACGGCCGGGAAGACCTGGAGCCATTCGGCCGGTCGCAGCGGTCAGATCAACTCCACCGCCAGCGGCACGCTCTACTCCTATCAACTGCCGTACACCTCAGACGGCGACAACAAGCAGTGGAGCGTGAATCTGACCGAGAACCTGTTTTCCTGGACCGATTGGATGAAGCTCAAGGCGGCCAATAAGCAGGTCGCCCAAGCGCAGGCGAACTACGAGGCCGCAGCGCAGAATCTGATCCTCAGAACCGCGACCGCGTATTTCAACGTTCTGGCCGCGGTCGATACGCTGCACGCGCAGGATTCTTCTCTGCAAGCCCTCACGCTTGGACTCACGCAGGCGAAGGAGCGCTACCGAATCGGTCTCATCGCCATCACCGACGTCGAGCAGGCCCGCGCCGCGCGGGACACGGCGGCTGCGGCGGTCATCACGGCCAAGCAAACGCTCGCCAACGCCCTCGACCAGCTCCAGGTGATCACAGGGGCCGAGTACACGGACATGGACGAGCCCGGCTCGGGGCTGCCGCTCGCCATGCCGCATCCGGCCAACCCGCAGGCCTGGGTCCAGACCTCGTTGCAGCAGAACCTCACCTTGATCGCCGCGCGCCTGGCCGCAAATGCCGCGCAGGACCGGGTTCGCGCCGCGTTCGGCAGCGATGTCCCGACCGTGAGTCTGGTCGCGAGCCGCTCGTACAGCACTGGCAATACCAGCGAGACCGTCTTCGGGCAGCTCTTCCACGGACTGGGCAGCACGAGCAACGACCGGCAGATCGGCATCGAGTTCTCGCTGCCGTTGTTCAGCGGCGGCGGGGACGAGGCCCGCATCCACCAGACGCAATACCAGGCCATGGCCGCTCAGGATGCCGTTGAGCAGGCGTCCCGCACGACCGTGCAGCAGGCGCGCGACGCCTACCTCGGCGTCGTGACCGGCATCGCGAATGTCCGCGCGCTGCGCCAAGCCCTCATCTCGAGCCAGACCGCCTTGAAGGCCACGGAGGCAGGGTACAAGTTCGGCACCCAGACGGAGGTCGACGTCCTCAACGCGCTGAGCGCGCGGGTGTCGGCCCAGACGAACTACGCGACCAGCCGCTACAGCTACATCAACAGCCTGATCCAGCTGCAATACGCCGCCGGCACGCTGTCGGCCCCCGAGGTGGCCACCATCAACGGCTGGCTCACCCGAGCGGTTCGCGTCGCCGCCTCAGGTGCCCTGACCCCCGAGGGCCTGACGCCGCCGGCGGCACCGAATCGATGAAAGTCGCTCGATGAAACCGACCAGCGAAACTCCTTGGACGACGGGTGCGGATTACGCTGCGGTGCCACGGCGCGGCGTCGCGCCCCGTGGCGCTGAGCTGGAGTGCATGTGATGCTCAATTATTATCTTCGCATGGCCTGGAAGAGTCTGCGCCGGACTCCGGGTCTCTCACTGTTGATGATCTCGGGCATCGGACTCGGCATCTCCGCATGCATCGTCACCCTCACGGTCTTCCACGCCATGTCGGGCAACCCGATCTGGTGGAAGAACCGGGTGCTGTACGCCGTCACACTGGATTCCAAAAGCGCACACGACAGAATTCCCAAAGACCGCGGCACCCGGGACGAACTCAACTACCGCGATGCGACTTATCTGTTCACCTCTCACATCCCGAAGCACCGTACGCTCATGACCCTGCTGATGGGTGCGATCGCGGGCGCACCCGGACAGGTCCGACCGCTGCCCGTATTCACCCGCGCGACCACATCGGGCTTTTTCCAGATGTTCGATGTCCCGTTCCAATACGGTGGTCCGTGGAATGCAGCTGCGGATCAGGGACCGGAGCCGGTCATCGTGCTGAGCGCGCACGAAAATGAAAAGCTCTTCGGAGGGCGGGACAGCGTGGGGAAAACCCTGCTCTGGAACAGGCACCGCTTTCGCATCGTCGGCGTCCTGGCGCACTGGGATCCGCAGCCGCGCTTCTACGACCTCACCGGCGCCGGCAGCGGTGATTTCGGCAAACCGGAGAATGCGTTCATTCCCTTTCAGTGGGGACCGGCTCTGCACATCTGGCCCGCCGGAATGCTCGAGTGCCGCCATTCGGCTCCCGGCGCCACCTACACCGCGCTGCTGAGTTCCGATTGCGGCTGGATTGAAATGTGGGCTGAACTACCCAATGGCGCGGCACGCCGGCGCTACCTGGCCTTCATGAACGCCTATACCGCTCAGCAGCAGACCACAGGCCGCTTCAAGGGTCTTCTCGACAATCGTCTCTGGACGGTCAGTCAGTGGTTACGCGCGCACCACGTCGTCAGTGAACGCAGCCGGATGCTCGTGGCGCTCGCGTTCGCGCTGCTCACCGTCTGCCTGATCAACACCGTCGGCCTCTTGCTCGCGAAATTCCTGCGCGGCGCTCCCCTCCTCGGCGTTCGCCGCGCGCTCGGGGCGAGGCGCGGTCAGATCTTCGCGCAACACCTCATCGAGGCCGCGGTGCTCTGCACACTCGGCTCGGCACTCGGCCTTGCGCTGGGAGTGGCCGGACTGAAGGGCGTTCGCCTGCTTTACCTCCACAGCGGTGCCGCCTACGGAAAGCTCGCCCATTTTGATCCACTGGGGATGCTCTGGGCGCTCGGCCTGTGCATCGTCGCCACATTGGTCGCCGGGTTCTATCCGGCCCTGAGGGCCGGACGCGTGACACCGGCCGCCTATCTCAAGAGTCAATGAATGAGCACTGGTACATTGAGACTCGCATGACACGGCACTTGCACCCGCTATTCTCGACCCTGCGGCGCAACCCCGCCGGGGCCATCCTGGTCGCACTGCAGATTGCGGTCACTCTGGCGGTACTGGTCAACGCTGCCGCCCTGGTGACCCGATCCGTAGCCAAGATGCGGCGGCCAACGGATCTGGATACCCGCAACACCTTCGTCATCACGGTGGAACGGGACGAAAAGGACTTCAACGTCGCCCGCGGTGTGAGCGAGGATTTGGCTTACCTTCGCAGCCTGCCGGGAGTTGTGGCAGCGACTGTCACCCAAGGGATCCCGATGACCCTCGACGGGTTCACGCTCCCGTTGATGCTCAACACAAAGGGCACGGGACCATCTCTACCTGCTGCCATCCTCCCCGTCGACGAGTCAGGAGTGCGCGCCCTGGGCGTGCGGCTCGTCGCAGGGCGCAACTTTCGCTCCGACGAGATTACGACGGAGTCTTCGGGCAACCCTTTCGAGGGAGTCTCGGAGGTCATTGTGACCCAGACTGTCGCGCGAACCCTGTTCCCCCATGGCCACGCTCTGCAGAAGACCGTGTATCTGTGGAACAAGGCTCCGGTGACCATCGTGGGCGTCGTCCATGATTTCATGGGCCCACAGCTCGCGCTCTCGCCGTATGCGTCCATCCTGATCCCGGAAATCGTCACGCAGTTTGGCGGCTATGACCTTCTGGTGCGTACGCGCCCTGGGGCGCGAGATGCAGTCCTGCGTGCCGCGAAGGCCCACATCGGTGCGGCGCATCAAAATGCCGTGATCATTCGTACGATGACCCTGGCTGCGGCCAAGCGGGCGATGAACCTCGGTCAACGCAATCTCGTGGTCTTCCTGACAGTGATCTCCACGATCATGCTCATCTTCTGCTGCTTCGGCGTGTTTGGTCTGTGTACGTTCAACGTCGGCAGCCGCACCAAGCAGATCGGCATCCGCCGCGCGCTCGGGGCGCGCCGGCGAGACATCGTCGCGCAGTTCCTGACGGAAAACGTGCTGATTCTCGCTGTGGGCATGCTGCTTGGCAGCCTGCTCGCGCTCGCCATCGGTCAGTGGCTCTCGGATCACGAGGGTGTCGCACGCCTGAACCCTGGGTACCTGCTCGCCGGAATCCTCGTCCTCGGTCTCGTTGCACAGTTCGCCGCCTGGCAACCGGCGCGGCGGGCCGCCCGGGTGCCGCCCTCGGTGGCAACCCGTACCGTCTGAGCGTCATTCCGGTACCATGGGTCAGATGGTCGTGTCCGGCAAAGAGCTCCGCCTGGATCACCACCGGGTGCTCATCATCGATGACAGCCCGGCGGTGTGTGCCGCACTGGAAGTGCTGTTCTCATTGCACGGCGCACAGGTGAACATCGCCGGCTCACCGGCCGAAGGCCTCGCCGCGCTAAAAGCTGCTCCCGTGGACCTGGTTCTCCAGGACATGAACTTCCGCCGTGAAGCCACGAGCGGGGAGGAAGGCGTTGCGCTCTTTCACGAGATCCGCCGCGCCCATCCGGACCTGCCGATCGTGCTGATGACCGCCTGGACACACCTCGAGACCGCGGTCGAACTGGTGAAGGCCGGCGCGGCTGATTACCTCGCCAAGCCCTGGGACGATGCAAGGCTGCTCACCACGGTGCGCAATCTGCTCGACCTCGGACAGGCACGCGCCGAGGCTGCCGCATTGCGCCGGGAGCGCCGCGAGGCACGGACTGCGCTCGAGCGACGCTTCGACCTGCGCGGCGCGATCTACGAAAGCGCCGCGATGCATACCTTGGTTTCCATGGCGACCCAGGTGGCGCACGCCGACGTGCCGGTGCTGATCACCGGACCGAACGGCTCGGGCAAGGAGGTTCTGGCCGACATTCTCCAGGCGAATTCCTCCGTGCGCGACGGCCCTTACGTCAAAGTGAACCTGGGCGCCCTGCCCGGGGAGCTGATGGAGGCGGAACTGTTCGGCACCGAGAGCGGCGCCTTCACCGGCGCACGGGCGCGGACCGGCCGGTTCGAGGCCGCCGACGGCGGCACCTTGTTTCTCGATGAGCTCGGCAATCTCGCCGCTTCCGGTCAGGCGAAGCTCCTGCGCGCGCTGCAGAGCGGTCAGTTCGAGCGTCTGGGCTCGAACGTGACACGCTGCGTGCACGTCCGGGTGATCGCCGCGACCAATGCGGACCTGCACGCCGCGATGCGCGAGGGCCGATTCCGTGAGGATCTGTATTACCGGCTCAACGTCATCGAACTCGAAGTCCCGCCGCTCGCGGCGCGGCCGGAGGACATCGTTCCGCTGGCCCGGCATTTCCTCGAAGGCGCCCACTCGCTCTCGGATGCCGCCGAACAGGCCCTTGTCCAGTACGCCTGGCCCGGCAATGTGCGCGAGCTGCGCAACGTGATCCGCCGCGCGTGCCTGCTGTCGCCGAGCGCGCAGATCAGCCCCGCGACCTTGAACCTTCCGGCCGCCGCGCCGCGCTGCGGCGAGACTGCGGCACCGGAGCGCGCCGCGGTCGAAGCGGCGCTCGAGCGCAGCGAGGGCAACATCTCGCGCGCGGCGCGTGAACTCGGACTGTCGCGCCAGGCACTCTATCGGCGCATGGAAAAGCTGGGTCTGAAGACCGACGCATGATCGCCAGACTGCGCGGCTTGCTGGCCGGGCGCATGGGCGTCGCGCTCGTGCTGATGGCGCTCATCGCCTCGGGGCTCACCGCAGCGGCCACGCGCTGGCTCGGCGCCGGCCCGCTCGGGCTCGCCGTCGCGCTCGCAGCCTGCGTCCCGCTGCTGGTGTGGCTCGCCGTACGCGCCGCCCGGCCGTGGCACCAGACGATCACGGCCGTGAGCGGCGGGATCGAGAGCCTGCGCGATCGGGATTTCAGCGTCAGCATCTCCCCGCCCGAACCGCTCGAGCTGCGCGAGCTCGTCGAGGCGTACAACAGCCTGGGGGCGCTGCTGCGCCGTGAACGGTTCGACCTGTATCAGCGTGAACTGTTGCTCGA
>JAKADE010000174.1 GCA_021820785.1 Pseudomonadota bacterium | reverse complement strand
CCTCGGCGACAAGAGCGGCTTCTTCGCCACCCTGGGCGAGGGCGTGAACCGTCTGGCCGACAACCTTGCCGAAATCGTCGCTCGGGTGAAAGAGTCGGCCCGCGAGATCTCCCTCGGTGCCGAAGAAATCACTCTCGGGAACACCAATCTCTCCAGCCGCACCGAGGAGCAGGCTTCGTCACTCGAAGAGACCGCTTCCTCGATGGAAGAGATGACCACCACGGTCAAGCAGAACGCCGACAACGCTGCGCAGGCGAATCAGCTCGCGCTCGCAGCGCGCGATCAAGCTGAGCAGGGAGTTGCCGTGGTCGACAAGGCGGTCAGCGCAATGAGTGGTATCGATGAGTCGGCACAGAAGATTGCCGACATCATCGGGGTCATTGATGAAATCGCATTCCAGACGAACCTGCTGGCGCTCAACGCGGCCGTGGAAGCCGCTCGCGCCGGGGAACAGGGTCGTGGTTTCGCGGTGGTTGCCAGCGAAGTGCGCAACCTCGCCGGCCGCTCGGCGACCGCTGCGAAGGAAATCAAGAGTCTGATCCAGGATAGCGTCGCGAAGGTCGGTGACGGTGCGCGGCTCGTCACCCGCTCAGGTCAAACGCTGACTGAAATCGTCACCGCCGTGAAGAAAGTCTCGGATATCGTTGCCGAGATCGCTGCCGCCTCGCGCGAACAGTCCGCGGGGATCGAGCAGGTCAACCGCGCCGTGATGCAGATGGATCAGATCACGCAGCAGAACGCGGCGCTCGTGGAAGAGACGATCGCCGCTTCGCAGGTGATGAGCGGCCAGGTTCGCGATCTCAACGATACGCTGGGCCGCTTCCGCCTGGCGGGATCCGCCGTTGCATTCCCCGCTGAGGCGAGCAACGCAGCCTCCACCGCGAACGTGGGCGCCGGAGAGCCGCCGCGGCTCGCAGTCGGCGAGAGCCGCTGACGCAGGCGCCGCATCGGCAATCACACCGCTTCCAGCTTCAGGATCTCAGAATATGCAATTCCTAAACCATCTGAAACTCTGGCAGAAACTCCTGCTGCTGGTGGTCGCGATGGCAGTCCCGACTGCGCTGCTCGGGGCCTTCTATCTGAGCTCTGCGAATCATGAGGTGCGGCAGGCTCGCAACGAGCTCGAGGGGGCGCGCTTTGCTCACAGCCTCGGAGCCGTGCTCGCCGAAACTGAGAATCACCGCAGTCAGCTGTTCGCGCTGCTGACGGGTGACCAGAACCGCGCGGCTGACGTCGCAGCCTCCGAAGCGCGCATGAGCAAGCTCATGGGTCGGGTCAGTTCCGTGGACGCGACCGCAGGCCGCGCCCTCGGGGTGAGCGGCCAGTGGCATTCGATCGAACAGGGTTGGAGCACGCTCACCGCCGGAGAATTGAAGCTCACCGCGGATCAGGCGGTGCGCGCGCACGACGCGCTTATCACCAAACTCGTCAGCCTGGGTCACGTCGTCGCGATGCGCTCGGCCCTGAACGTGGACCCGTCGCCGCAGACCGCAGCGCTCATCCAGGTTGCAACCCGCGACGTTCCCGGCGCGCTGATTGCCGCCGGCGAAGTGCAGTGGTACGCCACGAGCGCGGCTATCAAGGGCTACCTCGGTGGCGGCGATCAGCGCGCGATCCAAATTTACCATCGCCAGGTCCTGAACGACTTCGCCCAGGCCGAACGGGACCTCAATGGCGCGTCGGCGGCCGATCGGGCGAGGATCCGTCCGCAGCTTAACGGCGCGCTGTCGGCATTCAATGCGTCGTTCAACGTGATCCGCTCGCGTATCCTGAACGCGAAGAAGATGACGATCACGACGGCTGATCTGTTCCGAAATGCCGGCGGCGTCAATACCAATATGCAGAAGCTGCTGGACTCCAGCTACGCAGCCATGGACGCCGCGGTACAGCATCGTCTTGGCCAGGTCACCGCAGCACGCAGTGCGACAGTCGGCATCACTCTGGTCGCAATGCTCATCGCTCTCGCACTCTCGTGGGTGATTGCCCGTGCGCTCGCTGGCGTCATCGGCCGCGCCATCACGGTTTTCGACAGCATCGCGGCCGGACGGTACGACAACAGCATCGAGATTGACGGCAGCGACGAAGGCAATCAGGTCCTGCGGGCTCTGGACCAAATGCAAGGCAAGCTGCGCAGCCAGATCGAAGCCGAGCGCACTGCGGCAGCGGAAAACGCCCGCATCCGTGAGGCGCTCGACAGCGTCTCCTCCGGTGTGATGGTCGCCGACGGAGACTACAACATCCAATACCTGAATCCGGCACTCGAGAAGTCGCTGCGCGACGCCGAAAGCGACATTCGCCGCGAACTTCCCGGATTCGACGTCGGCCGGCTGAACGGCGCGAACATCGATACCTTCCACAAGAACCCCGCCCACCAGCGCGCAATGCTTGCCAAGCTCACGCAGCCGTATCGGGCAACGCTCACCGTCGGTGGTCACACGTATGCCGTGACCATGAACCCGGTGACCAACGAGCATCACGAACGCCTTGGCGTCGTGCTGGAGTGGTTCGATCGCACCCAGGAGGTTGCGGTCGAACGGGAAATGCAGGACATGCTCTCGGCAGTGGTTGCCGGCCAGCTGAGCAAGCGAATCGACCTCACCGGAAAGACCGGATTCTTCGAGATGATGAGCCGCGGAGTCAATCGCCTCGCGGACACCATGTCGGAGGTGATTTCCAGGGTAAAGCAGGTCGCGGGCGAAGTGCATCGTGGTGCCGACGAGATTTCCTCGGGGAACGCGAACCTCTCGCAGCGCACTGAAGAACAATCTTCTTCGCTCGAGGAGACCGCTTCGTCTATGGAGGAGATGACCACCACGGTCAAGCAGAATGCCGACAATGCGTCGCAGGCCAATCAGCTGGCGCTTGCCGCCCGCGATCAGGCCGAGAAAGGCGGGACGGTGGTGAGCGAGGCCGTCGCTGCCATGAGCGACATCAACGATGCCTCGAAGCGGATTGCCGACATCATTGGGGTCATCGACGAGATTGCGTTCCAGACGAACCTTCTGGCGCTCAACGCGGCCGTCGAGGCGGCTCGCGCGGGCGAGCAGGGTCGCGGCTTTGCCGTGGTCGCGAGCGAGGTGCGCAACCTCGCCGGTCGATCCGCGACCGCTGCCAAGGAAATCAAGGAACTGATCCAGGATTCGGTCCGCAAGGTCGAGGACGGTTCAGTGCTCGTGACCCAATCGGGTCAGACGCTCGAGAAGATCGTATCGGCGGTGAAGAAGGTTTCGGACATCGTCGCCGAGATTGCCGCTGCTTCACGAGAGCAGGCCGCGGGGATCGAACAGGTCAACCGCGCGGTCATGCAGATGGACGAGCTCACGCAGCAGAATGCGGCCCTCGTCGAGCAGGCCACCGCCGCTTCGCAGTCCATGGTGGAGCAGGCGAGCAGCCTGAACGAGATGCTGGCGCGCTTTGACGTGGGCGCGACGCAGGCAGCACTGGCCGGTGCAGCCCGGTCACTCGCTGGCGAGCGACAGTCGGCTGCCGCCGCGTCTTTCAATGGCAAGAGCACCAGCGCGGCCCGCATCGAACGCCGCAGCACGAGCCGTCCGTGGTCGGCACGCAAGCCGGTTACGACCCGTGCGGCGAGCTCTCCCCCACCCGCCAGCCGGGCACCCAAACTCGCCGCCGTGGCGACTCGTGCCGCCGCACCCGCGGCGGACGAGGACTCCGAGTGGCAGGAATTTTGAGTCATGCAACCCTTTGACAAGAACAGCGGAGCATAACGATGGCACGGATACTCGCGGTAGACGATTCGGCGGCCATGCGCCAGATGGTCGGAATTACGCTCACCGGCGCCGGCCATCAAGTCGAGCAGGCTGCTGACGGCGTCCAGGCGTTGCAGATCGCCGAACGCCAGAAGTTCGATCTGGTCATCACCGACGTGAACATGCCGAACATGGACGGCATCACATTGGTGCGCGAGCTGCGCGCCCGTGCCGGCTACCGCTTCGTTCCGCTACTGGTGCTCACCACCGAAGCGACGGTCGAGCGCAAGCAGCAGGGCAAGGCCGCCGGTGCGACGGGTTGGCTGGTCAAGCCATTCAATCCCGATCGGCTGCTCGCCACCGTCAGCAAGGTGCTCAGCTGACCCACTCCCATTTTTGGTCGTCTGTTTGTCTACATTACGCTTGCAACGAGGTTTGAAATGAAATCCGCGAAGAAAGCCCTGGCCACCCTGGCTGTCTCCTGTGCCATCGGTCTGCCTGCCGCTTATGCCAACTGCCACCTGCCGCCGGCGCCGAGCAAGATTCCGGATGGCGCCACCGCGAGCCAGCAGCAGATGGTCACTGCGATGCAGACCGTTCAGGAATACAACCACGACGTGCAGACATATCTGCAGTGCCTCAAGTTCGAGGTGCGCCAGAACCAGATGAGTCCGGACGACCAGGTCAGTCTGCACAATGCGGCCGTGGACCAGCTGAAGCAGATCGCTTCGCAGTTCAACCAGCAGGTGCAGATTTTCAAATCGAAGCACAGCTGAGCCGAGATTCCGTACCGGCGAGGGGTTACACCCCGCTCCGTCTCTGGTCGCACGCACCGGAGACGGAGCGCCGCGGCACGGCCGCGTGCACCCTTCGCGTTTATGCCACATTGACGCTGGTCAGACATGACGCGACAGAAACATTCTCCCGCGCCGTCCGCATACGGCGCCGATGAGCTCGAGCAGGCTGCGACCACCGCTGCAGCGCTGATCGAACTGGCGGTGCACGAATCGTTGACTCCGGTCGATGCGTTGGGGCGAGCGCTGGCACGGCTCTCGGCCATGCTGCCGCTCGCTTCAGAAGATGTGCGCGCCGAGCTCGCCACGTGCATCGAAAGCCTGCAGTTCCATGATCGCATGGTGCAGCAGCTGACGCAGGTGCGCGATCTGCTGGCCGGCGCGACCACCGATCGCCCCGCCTCGGCAGATTCGCCTGGCTGGCCGGCGCTGCGCGATCGTCTACGGACGCATTTCACCTCGGAGTCGCATCGGATGCTGTTCAACCTGCTGCTGCCCGGCGACGACGTTCCGATACCGGTCCACCTGCATGCCGAGGAAGGCAGCGTGGAGCTGTTTTGAGCCCGCACGCCGCGCCCCTGTCCGACGCCAGCGGGCATCGCGTGCGCGAATTCGCTTTCGGCGAGGATGACTTCCAGGCGTTGCGCACCCTGGTGAAGTCCCTCACGGGCATTCATCTGACCGAACAGAAGCGCGAGCTGGTCTACGGTCGTCTGACCAGACGCCTGCGTGCTTTGCGGCTGCATTCATTCGCCGAGTACCGCGAACTGCTCGCGCACGACCAGCGCGAGGTGACCGAGCTGTGCAATGCCATCACCACCAATCTCACCTCTTTTTTTCGCGAGCCGCATCATTTTCAATATCTGCGCGATGAGTGGCTCGCCCCGCTCATAGCTGATGCGCGCGCCAATCGGCGGCTACGCATCTGGTCAGCCGCCTGCTCGACCGGCGAGGAACCCTATTCGATCGCCATGACGGTGCTCGAGTCGCTACCGCACCCGGAGCGCTGGGATGTACGCATTCTGGCCACCGATCTGGACTCCGAGGTGCTAGATCGCGCACGCCGGGGCATCTACCCGCTCGAACGCCTGAACGGCGTTTCGGCGGAGCGACAAGCCCGATTCTTCCGCGATGCCCACGACGGCCGCAGCGCCGTTCGGCAGATCGCGCCAGAACCGGCAGCGCTCATTACGTTCAAGCAGCTCAATCTTATGCAGTCCTTGCCGATGAAAGGACCATTGGATGTGGTGTTTTGCCGCAACGTGGTGATTTACTTCGACAAGGAGACACAGCGCGACCTGTTTGCGCGCATCAGCCGGCTGCAGCGCCCCGGCGATCTGCTGTTTCTCGGGCATTCCGAGAGTCTATTCAAGGTCAGCGACAGCTATGCCCTCATCGGCAAGTCGATTTACCGGCGTGTCTGAGCCGCGCATTTCGGCCGCGCAGGCGCGTGATTCCGCCCTCCGCACACCCGAACCACCGGCCACGGTACCCGGGTTCGAACACTTCGAACGGCACTGGGACCGGGAAAATGGCTGGACGGTGAAGATTCTGCCCGGAGAGTACTACGTATCGCGCGGCGACGAGGCGATCAGCACGGTGCTTGGATCGTGCGTGTCGGCCTGCGTGCGCGATCCGCAGCGCGGGGTAGGCGGAATGAACCACTTCATGCTGCCTGAAGACACCGCGGTAGGTCCGAACGACTGGCTCGATCCGGCGGTCGGCCTGGCCACGCGCTACGGCTCATACGCGATGGAGAGCCTCATCAACGATCTGCTTA